>JAXDLF010000262.1:0-7348 GCA_034666765.1 Chloroflexota bacterium | reverse complement strand
CACGACGGCGACGACGAGCGCGAGGCCCGCCAGCACGACCAGCGTGACGAGCTTCGCGGCGAGGTACGGCCAGCGGCCGGTCCCCTGGACCAGCACCGAGCGGAGCGTGCCCGCGCCGTAGTCGATGCCGATCGCGGAGGCCGTGAGCACGGCGATGAGGATCAGCCCGAGCGCCTGCAGCGTCCCGAGCGCCAGCGGGATGCTCCCCGGGAGCGTGAAGTTCTCGTACGCGCGCTGGAGTCGCTGCGGCTGGGCCACCGCCTGGACCCGGCATTGGGCTCGGAGCCCATCGACGACCTGCGCGTCGAGATCGGTGGGCTGCCGGGCGGGATCCGCGGAGAGGAGGTCGTTGCAGGAGACGGTGCGCGGCGCCCGACCCTGCTGCGACTGCAGCGTCGCCGGGACCGTGATCTCGCCGCCGGTGCTCCGGAGGTTCTGATACGAGAAGAACGATCCCCAGACCGCCAGCTGCGCGAACAGGATCGTGAACGCCAGCAGGATCCACAGCATCCAGCGGCGCCGGAGCTTGAACCACTCCCAGATCGCGAGGTTCGCGATCTTCCCGATCATGACAGGCCGCGCCCCGTCGTTGGATCGGTCCCGGTGATCTCCATGAAGAAGCTCTCGAGCGTGTGGCGGATCGGTACGAGCTTCGTCACGTAGATGCCGGCCCCGGCGAGCGCCCGGGTGATCTCCGCGGCGCGGTCCGGGGGAGCGGTCACGACGAGCTCACCCTGGCCCGGCGCGACGTGCTCGACCGCGGGCAGCGTGGCCAGGAGCGTCGCGGCCGCGGCATCGTCGGTCGTGCCGAGCCAGAAGGAATCCTTCTCGTGCAGCAGCTCCTTGATATTCCCCTGGACGATGAGCTTGCCGCGCGCCAGCACGGCGACGTGATCGCACACGAGCTCGGTCTCGGCGAGCAGGTGGCTCGAGAGGACGATGGTGCGGCCGCCCTTCCCGAGGTCGCGGATCAGCTCGCGGACCTCGACGACGCCCGCCGGGTCGAGCCCGTTCGTCGGCTCGTCCAGAAAGACGAGGTCGGGATCGCCGAGCAGGGCGCACGCGACGCCCAGCCGCTGCTTCATGCCGAGGGAGTAGGTCGAGAACTTGCTGTCGGCGCGCTTGCCCAGGTCCACGAGCTCGAGCAGTCGGTCGATGTCGGCCGGCTTGCCACGGCGCCCGATGGCCTGGAAGTAGCGGAGGTTCGCGCGCCCGGAGAGGTACGGGTAGAAGGTCGGCGACTCGACCATCGCGCCGATTCGGCGCAGCGTCTCGGACTCGCCGACCGGCTGACCGAAGATCCGCGCCTCGCCCGATGTGCGCTGGACGAGTCCGAGCAGCATTCCCATCGTCGTCGTCTTGCCGGAGCCGTTCGGGCCGAGGAACCCGAAGACGCCGCCCCGCGGGACGCGAAGCGAAAGCCCGTC
The DNA here is from genome assembly GCA_034666765.1 of Chloroflexota bacterium. Taxonomy (GTDB): domain Bacteria; phylum Chloroflexota; class Limnocylindria; order P2-11E; family P2-11E; genus UBA4735. The sequence continues at coordinate 5,921 of JAXDLF010000262.1, read as the reverse complement.
GACCGCGACCACGTCGCCGTAGCGTTTGGTCAGCGCATCGGTCTCGACGACGAGCTCGCCGCTCGCAGCTGCGATGGTCATGGAACCGCACCGTAGGGGAATTGCTCGGTGAATGCCTACTCGATCCGCATCTTGGTCGGCCGGATCCGAATCGGCGTCGAGTATTGCGCCGCGAATCCCGCCGGATCCAGCTTCAGGTCCGCGATCATCGTCCGGTACTTCTCGACGTACTCGGGGATCGCGTCGGCTCGCGGGTAGCGCTCGTCGATGAGAGCCGCACCTTCGAGGGAGACGATGTCCGAGCCCTCGATATCCCGCAGGTGCACCGCGACCTTCGGGTTGGCGCGCACGTTTCGCACCTTTTGGGTCTCCGGCTGGCTGTACACGATGACCTCGCCGTCACGCCACAGGAACCACACCGGGCTGCTCTGCGGTTGGCCGCCGCGGCGCACCGTCGTCAGCCACGCGATCTTCTCGTCGCGCAGGCGCCGCTCGGCGTGGTTGCGCTTCGGATCAGGCGGCATGCCCGCACATCCGGACGCCCGCGCGGCTCGTCCGCCGGGCCGTCCCCCTCATCTCCGCAGGTGCTCGTGCGCCGGGTCGAACGTCACCTTCCATTCGCGGCGCGGGCCGGCCATGACGTTGAGGTAGTAGACCTCGTACCCCGGCGGCGCCGACACCGTGTGGAAGCCGCGCGGGACGAGGACGAGGTCGCGGTCCCGCGCGGCGACGCTCTCGTCGAGCGTGCCGTCAGCCGTGTACACGCGCTGCACCGCGAAGCCCCGCTTCGGATCGCGCAGCCGGTAGTAGTAGGTCTCCTCGAGCTGCGTCTCGCGCGGCGGATCGTCGGTGTCGTGCTTGTGGGGCGGGTAGCTCGACCAGTGCCCCGCGGGTGTGACGACCTCCGTGAGCAGCAGCCGCTCGGCGTCGCGGTCCTCCATCAGCAGGTGATGGATCCGCCGCTCCATGTTCCCGGTCCCGCGCATCTCGAGCCGCGCGTCCTTCGGGCGAAAGAGCTGCACCGGCGCGCCCTTCGACGCCGGCGCCGTTCCGATGGCCAGGTCGGCGCCGCCGGGTCCGGCGACGGCGCCGATCTCGGTGCCCGGCGGGGCGTAGAGCGCGTGCGGCGCGCCCTCGAATGGGGTGGCCCGGCCATCGGACGCGTCGAGCCGCTGCCCGCCCGCCCGGAGCTCGCACGCGCCGCCGAGGAGCACGACGCAGGCTTCACGATCGGCGAACGACCAGACCCGCGACGCCCCCGGTGCGAGCCGAACGGCCGCGAAGCCGACGTACCGCCAGTTCGCGCGCTTCGGGCTGACCGAGATGAGCGTGCCGTCCGCGGCCGGGGCGCCGCCGCGGATGAGGAGCTCCATCAGATGTGCGTGCGCTGGCGCTTCTTGTTCGCCGACCAGTCCTGCCGGGCCTTGCGCACCCCCTCCTGCTCGGACGACTCCGCCGGGACGACCTCCCACCAGGACTCGTAGCTCGGGACGCCGACCTGCGGATCGGTCTCGATGACGATGACCGTGGTCTCGGTCGCGCTCTGCGCGTCGCTCAACGCGACCCGGAGCTCGTCGATCGTCCGAGCGCGGACCGCGCGCGCGCCGAGGCTGATCGCGTTCGCCACGAAGTCGATGCCGTGCTCCGACGCGGTGCCGAAGCCGTTCGTCCCCAGCGACCGGGACAGCGCGCCGATCGAGGCGAAGCCGTGGTTGTCGACCAGGATGACGATGAGCTTCGTCCCCTCCGAGATCGCCGTGGTCAGCTCGACCGGCGCCATGAGGTACGAGCCGTCGCCGAGCATGACGTACACCGCACGATCGGGCGCCGCGAGCTTCGCGCCGATGCCGCCGGGGATCTCGTAGCCCATGCACGAGTAGCCGTACTCGACGTGATAGCCCTTCGGGTCCCGCGTGCGCCAGAGCTTGTGGAGCTCGCCCGGCAGCGAGCCCGCGGCCGACACCACCACGTCGCGCGGGCCGCTCGCGGCGTTCACCGCCCCGATGACCGCGCTCTGCGCGGGCGGCGACAGCTCGATGGCGTAGAGCCGCGTGACCTCGGCGTCCCACTCGGCGTGCAGCTTCTCCGCCTTCGTCCGGTACCGCTCGTCGATCACCCACTCCGCGCCGGCCAGGGCCTCGAGACCGGCGCGCGCGTCGCAGAGGAGCGGCAGCGCGTTCAGCTTGAAGGCGTCGACGCTCGTCACGTTCAGATTGATGAAGCGCACGCTCGCGTCCGCGAACACGGTCTTGGACGCGGTGGTGAAGTCGCTCCAGCGGGTGCCGATCCCGATGACCAGGTCGGCGTCGCGCGCGACGCGGTTCGCCGCGAGCGTCCCGGTCGCGCCGATCGCGCCGAGCGCGAGCGGGTGGTCGAAGGGCAATGATCCCTTCCCCGCCTGGGTCTCCGCGACCGGGATCCCGCTCCGCTCGACGAAGGCCCGCAGGGCGGCCGTCGCGCCGCTGTAGATGACCCCGCCCCCCGCGACGATGAGCGGGCGGCGCGCGGCGTTGATGAGCTCGAGGGCATGCGCGAACGACGCGCCGTCGGGCGGGCGGCGCTCGATGTGCCAGACGCGCTTGGCGAGGAACTCCTTGGGCACCTCGAACGCCTCGGTCTGCACGTCCTGCGGGAGCGCGAGTGTCACCGCGCCGGTCTCCGCCGGATCCGTGAGCACGCGCATGGCGTTCAGCGCCGCGGGCACGATCTGCTCGGGCCGCATGATGCGATCCCAGTACTTCGAGACCGCCTGGAGCGTGTCGTTGACGCTCACGTCGCCGCGCGATGGCGTCTCGAGCTGCTGCAGGACCGGGTCCGGAGCGCGCGAGGCGAAGATGTCGCCCGGCAGGAGGAGCACCGGGAGCCGGTTCACGGTCGCGAGCGCGGCGCCGGTGACCAGGTTCGTGGCACCCGGGCCGATCGACGACGTGCACGCGAAGGTCGCGAGGCGATCCTTCATCCGCGCGTAGCCGACGGCGATGTGGACCATCGACTGCTCGTTGCGGGCCTGGTGGTAGCGGAGCGACTCCGGATATTGGACGAGCGCCTGGCCGAGCCCGGCGACGTTCCCGTGGCCGAAGATGCCCCAGCAGCCGGCGAAGAAGCGCTGCTCGACGCCGTCACGCTCGACGTACTGCTGCCCGAGGAACCGCACCAGCGCCTGGGCCATCGTGAGCCGCGTCACGCGCGCACCGTCGCCACCGGGTGGACGATCGCCGCGGCCGCGTCCACCGCGCCCTGGACGTCGCCGTCCGGCGGATAGAGGAGCGTGCGGCCGACGACGAGCCCGCGGACCTGGGGCAGCTCCATCGCCGCGCGCCACGTCGCGAAGGTCGCGGCGCGGGCGCGCTCGTCCCGCCCCGGATCGCCGCCCAGCAGGACGACGGGCAGGGTGGTCGCGGAGAGCAACCGCTCCTGTTCGTCCACGACCGGCAGCTTCAGCCATACGTGCGCCGAGCTCCCGCCGAGCCCGGACGTGATCGCGACGGCGCGCATCGTGGCGTCGACGCTCAGGTCGTTCGTGGTCCTGCCGTCGACCGTGCGCGACGCGAACACCTCCACCATCGCCGGCAGGCCGAGCGCGCCGAGCGCGTCGATCGCGACGGCGCACGCCTCCATGGTCCGCACCGTGGCCGGGTCGCCGTCCGCGACGCGCAGCATGAGCTTCCCGCCGTCGAGCCCGCTGCCGGCGATCGCGGCGGCGGTGTACCCGGTGAACCGGTCGTCGAGCTCGAAGACGGATCCCGCGAGGCCGCCGCGGTTCATCGTGCCGAACACGACCTTGTCGTCGAGCGCCCCGAGGAGCGCGAGGTCGTCGACGACGTCCGCGGTCGCGAGCACGCCGTCGACCGCCGGATGGGCGAGCACCGCGACCAGGCGTGCCAGCAGCTCCCCTCGGTCGGCCATCGCCCGAGGATCCCCGCCCGCCGCGAACACGCCGCGCGCGCCGTGGTCCGCGGCGACGAGAAACAGCCTCCCGTCTTTGAGCAGGGGCCGCCGGCGCCGCGCGGCCAGGGCCCGGGCGATGGCGTCGGGCTCGGTCGCCCGGATGCGCGCAAGGCGCGCGACGAGCTCAGACACGGGCGGCCGGCGCCCGGCGAAGGATCGCGTCGACCTCGTCGATGGTCGGCATCGCGTCGGCGCAGGCGAGCCGCGAGGCCACGATCGCGCCGGCCGCGTTCGCGAACGAGAGCATGGGCCGCAGCTCCCACCCGCTCAGCAGTCCGTGCACGAGCGCGCCGCCGAACGCGTCACCCGCGCCGAGCCCGTTGACCACCGCGATCTCGACCGCGGGCACCTCGACCCGTTCCCCGTTCGAGCGCGCGAGGGTGCCGCGGGGGCCCTGCTTCACGATCGCGAGCTCCGGCCCCATCGCGAGGAGCGCCTCCGCCGCGGCGTCGGGGTCGCGCGTGCCGGTGGCCATCTCGACCTCGTCGACATTGCCGACGACCACGCGCGCGTGCTTCAGGATCCGGGCGGCCTGCTCCCGGGCGGCCAGCATCGAGGACCAGAACCCCGGCCGGTGGTCGAGATCGTGGACCAGGCGCCCCTTCGCGGCGCGCGCCGCGGCGATCGTCGCGCTCCGGCTGGGCTCCTCCGAGAGCGCGGTCCCGCTCGTCCAGAGGATCGGGACGCGCGCGATGGCGTCGAGGTCGAGCTCGGTGGCGCGGATGTTCAGGTCCGGCGCCTTCGGCTGGCGGTAGAACAGGATCGGGAAGCTGTCGGGCGGGAAGAGCTCGCAGAACACGACGGGCGTGCGCAGGGTCGGATCGGTCCCGACGAATCGCGCGTCGACGCCGAAGCCGGCGAGGGCCTCGCGCACGTAGATCCCGAAGCCGTCGTCGCCGACCTTCGTGACGACGGCGCTCCGGTGTCCGAGCCGCGCCGCCGCGACCGCGACGTTCGTCGGGCTGCCGCCCAGCGACTTCGCGAACGTGCGGACCTTCGCCAGCGGCACGCCGATCTGCTCCGGGTAGAGGTCGACGCCAACACGCCCGATCGTGATGACCTCGAGCTCGGGCTCAGACACGGGCGCTCACGAACATGAGACTGCGCTCGATGCCGGGAAGCGGATCGGCGCTCGCGTCCTTCAGGGCGATGTCCTGCTCGAGGACGTACCAGCCGTCGTAGCCGATGCTGCGGAGCTCGGTGAGCACGCCCGAGATCGAGGCGTCGCCATCGCCGAGCGGCCGGTAGAGGCCCTGCTGCACCGCCGCGGCGTACGAGAGGCGTCCGTCGCGGACGGCCGTACTGAGCGCGCGATCCGCGTCCTTCAGATGAACGTGGCGCACCCGCCGTCCCGCGGCCCGCACGATCGCCGCCGGATCTCCGCCGCCGACGAACACGTGCCCGGTGTCGAGGCAGAGCGCGGCATGCGATCGCGTCAGCAGACGATCGATGTCGACCGGCCGCTCGATGACCGTCCCGACGTGCGGATGCACCACGACGACCAGCCGCGCGGCGAGGGCGATGGCCTCGACGAGGGGAAGGGTCTCGAAGAGCGTGGCCCACTCCGGCTCGGCGAGCTCGGTGCGGGTCTCGTAGTCCTCGCGGCCGGTGGACATGGCGAGCACGAGCATCTCGGCGCCGGCGGCGTGCAGCCAGGCGGCCTGCCGCTCCACGGACGCGAGCTCCGCGTCGCGGCGCGCCCGGTCGTGCAGCACCGCGGTGACGAAGCCGCCGATGCAGCGCAGGCCGTGCGCGTCCAGCGCGAGCGCGGCCGCGGCCGGGTCGCTCGGCAGGAACCCGGGCGGGCCGGCCTCCATCGCGCGGAAGCCGAGCCGCTGCGCATCGTCCAGCACGCGGTCGGGCGCGAGCTGCACGCCCCAGTTCGGGACCTCGCACACGCCCCACGAGATCGGCGCGGCCGCGATCTTCCGTTCGCGCATTCGCCGGTACAGTAGCCGCGCTCTCGCGTGTGG
>JAXDLF010000261.1:0-16126 GCA_034666765.1 Chloroflexota bacterium | reverse complement strand
GAGCGTGCGCGCGCGGGCGAGCGGACGCCCGACCTGGACCGGATGGTCCAGCGGACCATCAAGAAGGTCACCGAGGACCTCGAGGCCTATCACTTCAACACCGCGATCGCGGCGATGTTGGAGCTGTCGACGGCCACCTTCCACGCGAGCGGCCCGAGCCGGGACGACGCGACCGACACGCTCGTCCTGCTGCTCGCGCCGTTCGCGCCGCACATCACCGAGGAGCTGTGGCAGCGTCGGGGCGGGGCCGATTCCGTGCACCAGCAGTCGTGGCCGACGTACGACCCGAGCGCCGCGCGTGCCGACACCGTGACGGTGGTCGCGCAGGTGGACGGCAAGGTGCGCGACCGTCTGGAGCTGCCGGCGGGCACGGGCGAGGACGCCCTCAGGCAAGCCGCCCTGGCGAGTACGAAGGTGACCCAGGCGATCGGAGCCAAGCGGATCGACCGCGTGATCGTGGTGGCCGATAGGCTCGTGAACATCGTGACCGGGCGTTGACCCCGCCGGAGATCCGACTCGCCGCGCTCTGCGACCATGCCCTCGTCGGCCAGGACGGCAAGGTGAGCATCATCGGCGTGTTCCGCAACATCAGCGTGACCGGCTTGCCAGCGCAGCATCCGCGGATGTTCCTGGTGGCGATCCTCGGCCTGGACGCCGGGACCCACGCCGTCGTGGTCCGGCTGCGGAAGCCCGACGGCGGCGAGGCGATGCCGAACGCGCCGGAGATCTCGGTCAACGCGATCGCCGGGCAGGACGTGAACGTCATCGTGGAGCTGAACAACCTGAGCTTCGCGACGTACGGGACCCATCGCTTCGATCTCGAGATCGACGGCGACGCCGCGGGCAGCCTGCCGGTGTCCATCGTGCAGATGGCCCCGCCGCAGCAGGGGAGGCGCGCGAACTGACGTAGGCCTCGTCAGGCGAACGGCCACCCCGTAGCCGTTCGCGGTGGCCGAATGGACCCCTTCCCGCGACGACCCGGTCATGCGCACGGTGCGGCGATGCCGAAGCCGTGGCTCCTGGTGCTCGGATCCGCTGCCCTGTTGAGCGGGGCCACGCTCGCGCTGGCCGCGCGCGCGCACGACGAGCCACCGGTCGTCGAGACCATCGCCGAGCCGTCCGCCGCGCCGACACCGCAGGTCATCCTGGTCGACGTCGTCGGTGCGATCGCTCGGCCCGGTGTGGTGCGCCTGCCTGCCGGGGCCCGCGTCCTCGACGCGCTGCTGGCCGCGGGTGGGATGACCGCGGACGCCGACCTCGTCGCGTTGAACAAGGCCGCGCCGCTCCGCGACGGCATGCGGATCTACGTGCCGCGTCCCGGGGAGAGCGTCCCGGCAGGCGCCGCGGGCGGAGGCGCCGACGCCAAGGTCAACCTCAACACCGCGAGCGCGAGCGAGCTCGACGCACTCCCGGGGATCGGTCCGGCCACCGCCGCCGCGATCCTGCGCGCGCGGACGAGCAGGGCGTTCGGGACGATCGACGAGCTGCAAACCCGTGGCCTGGTCTCGCCGCGGGTCTTCGCCGACCTCCGCGATCTCGTCAGCGTGCGGTGACCGCGCTCCCGCTGCTGCCCGCGGCGCTCGTCGCGGCGCTGCTGGCGCTGCTGGCGTCGATCGATCCCGGGCTGGTCCTGGCGGCCGCGGCCGCGGTGGGGGTCGGTTCCGCCGTCCTCGCGATCGCGAGCGCGGATCGGATGCGGCGACTCGCGTGGAGCGCCGCCGCCGTCCTCGCGGTCGCTGCGGTCGTGCGGCTGGCGGTGCCGGCCACGCCGTTCGGCGGCGCCGGGGCATTCGCCGACCTGCGCGCCGTGCTCGGCGGGCCCCTGCGGCGACTCGTTCCGGAGCCGGAGAGCGGCATCCTCGTCGGGATCGCGCTCGGCGATCGGGGAAGCATCAGCGCGGAGCTCGCCTACGCGTTCGCGCGCAGCGGCACGAGTCATCTGCTCGCGATCTCCGGATTCAACATGACCCTGGTCGCGACGGCCGTCGGCGCGATGCTGCGCGAACGGGTCGGGCCGCGCGGCCGAGCGGTCGCGACCGTCTCGGCCATCGTTCTGTACAGCCTGCTCGTCGGGCTTGGGGCGAGTGTCGTGCGAAGCGCCGTGATGGCCGCGATCACGTCCCTCGGGCACGTCCTCGGCCGCCGTGCCGCGGCGGCGAACGGGCTGTGCGCGGCGATCGCGGTCATGCTCGCGCTCGAGCCAGCCACCCTCGGCGACCCGAGCTTCCTCCTCAGCGCCGGCGCGACGGCCGGGCTGCTGGCGTTCCAGGCACCGATCGCCCGGCGGCTGCGGTGGCTTCCCGCCCTGGCCGGCGATGGCCTTGCGACGACGCTGGCCGCCACCCTGCCGACGCTGCCGATCGTCGCCGGGATCTTCGGCCGGATCTCGCTGGTATCGCCGCTGGCCAACGTCGTCGCGGTTCCGCTGTTCCCGGCGTTGATGGTGACGAGCGTCGCGACGGTCGCGGTCGGTTCGCTGTCGCTGGATCTCGCCCGGCCGTTCGCCCTCGCCGCGTACGCCGCGGCGTTCGCGCTTCGGTTGATCGTCGAACGCGCGGCCGCGCTGCCGCTGGCCGCGGTCGACGTCCCGCCCGGACCGCTCACCGCACTGCTGTTCGTCGCGGCCTGTGCGAGCGCGGTCATCGCGGCGCGCCGGGTCCACCTCGAGCTGCCGCGCCTCGCGATCCGACGATCGCCGCGGCCGCCGGCGCGGTCGGTCGGGGTCGCCGCCGCCGTCCTGCTCATCGGGGTACTCGGCGTCGGGCTCGCGGCGACGGCCGGGCCGGCGTTCCGCGTCCGCGCGCTCGACATCGGCCAGGGGGACGCGTTCCTCGTGGAGGCCGGCGGCAAGCTCGCGCTCGTCGATGGTGGCCCGGATCCGAACCGGCTCCTGGCCGAGCTCGGCGCGAGCCTTCCGGCGTGGCGGCGACACATCGACCTCGTCGTACTCACCCACGCCCACCTGGATCATGGCGCCGGGTTGATCGCGGTGCTCGACCGGTACGACGTCGGCCTGGCGGTCGCGCCGCGGGGGCTCAATGCCGGACCGCTGGCCGATGCCTGGAACGCACGGATCGCGGCACACGCGATCGCGCGGGCCGACGTGAGCGCGGGATCGGTCGTGCGGCTCGGATCCGCGCGGATCGAGGTCCTCGCGCCCAACGGCGATCCGCTCGTCGACGTTCCGTCGCTGGTGCTCCGTCTCGAGCTCGGCGCGGCGAGCGTCCTGTTCTGCGGCGACGCGACGGAGGCGGCACAGGCCGACCTGCTGCTCGCGCCCGAACGGCTGCGTGCCCGGGTCTACGTCCCGCCGCATCATGGCGCGGCGACGCCCTACGCGAGCGCGCTCGTCGGGGCCGTGCATCCGGAGCTCGCGCTCATCTCGGTCGGCCTGGACAACCGGTACGGACATCCGACCGCGGACACGCTCGCCGCGCTCGCGGGCGTCCCGACGTATCGCACCGATCGCGACGGCACGGTCGAGGTCTCGGCTGATGGCGCGCGCCTCGTCGTCCATCCGCACGCCAACGGCCTGGCGCCGCCGCGGGCCCAGGGGATCCCGCGCCTCGCCCGCTAGGCTCGACCGGGTGTCCGCATCGCGCTCCAAGCGCTCGCTCTATCTGATCCACGGCGAGGATCCGTATCGTGCGCGACTCCGTGCCGCCGAGCTCGTCGCGGCGCTCGCGACCGGGGACGAGCGGCCGTCCGACCTGCGGGCGCAGCGTTCGACGGACCTCGGCTCGCGCCTCGGAGTGACCCGGCACGACGCGCGCTCCGACGCGCCGTCGGCCATCGAGCTGTCCGGCCGGTCCCAGGGGCTCTTCGACGCGATCGACGAGCAGCGGATCGTCGTCGTCGAGCACGCCGAAGCGCTGAAGGACACGGCGGTGGTGACGCGCTTCCCGGTGGAGGCGGCCCTGATCCTGGTGAGCGAGGCCAAGATCCAGAGCCGGGCCCGCCGCCCGGCCAAGGCGGCGAAAGCCACCGAGGCCGCTCCGTCCGATCTGCCGTCCGTCGTCGAAGCGGCCGGCGGGACGATCGAGCATCTTGCGCGCCTTCTGCCCCAGGACCTCGGTGGATGGATCGCCGCCCGCGCGACGCTCCTCGGCGTCGAGCTCGCACCCGACGCGATCAACGAGCTGGCTGGCGCGGTCGGCCCGGATAGCGAGCGTGTCGACCAGGAGCTCGCGAAGCTGGGCGCCTTCGCCGCCCGGGCCCGCGTGACCGGTGCGGATGTGCGCGCACTCGTCAGCGGCGCGATCGAGACCGACATCTTCGAGCTGACCCAGGCCGTCGTGCGGCGCGATCCGCAGACCGCGATCAAGCGGCTCGAGACGCTGCTCGCCGAGGGCCAGGCGGCGCAGCAGATCCTCGCGCTGCTGCTCTGGCAGTTCCGGGTGCTGCTCTTCGCGTCGGCGATGAAGACCGGGGCGGACGCCGAGAAGATGGCGAAGGCCATCCGGAGCTCCGCGTACGCCATCGGGAAGTGGCAGGCCTTCGCCCGCCGGGTGACGCGCGCGGACATCATCCGGGCGTACGAGGTGCTCTACGCGACGGACCTGGCGATCAAGACCGGACGGGTCGAGGCCGAGATGGCCATGACCCTGTGCGTGCTCGATCTGTGTGGCGTGCACGCCGCGGATCCGCGCGAGCTCGTGGTGGGGGAGCCGCCGCGGCGCTAGGTCGCTAGCGCTTCGCGACCGCCTCCGCCGCTCGGGCCGGCTTGGGCTCCTGGCTCTTCAGGTAGTCCTCTTTGAAGCGCTTCAGGCCGGCGTCGGTGAGCGGGTGCTTGAACATCGACTGCAGCACGCCGAACGGCATCGTGCCGATGTCCGCTCCCGCGAGCGCGGCCTGGGTGACGTGCAGTGGCCCGCGCAGGCTCGCCGCGAGGACCTGGGTCTTGATGTCCTGCTGCCGGTACGCGGACACGATGTCGCGCACGATCAGCATCCCGTCCTCGTTGATGTCGTCGACCCGTCCCACGAAGGGGCTGATGATGTACGCCCCGATGGCCGCGGCCAAGAGCGCCTGATTCACGCTGAAGCACAGCGTGACGTTGATCCGGATCCCTTCGCCCGCGAGGATCTTCCCGGCCGCGAGGCCATCCGGCGTGAGGGGCACCTTCACGATGACGTTCTTGTGCCACGAGGCGAGGCGGCGACCCTCGACGAGGATGTCGTCCTTCTTTTCGCTCACGACCTCGGCCGAAACGTTGCCGACGATCCCGCAGATCTTCTTGACCTGCGTCTCGTGGTCCTGCCCGGCCTTGGCGATGAGCGTCGGGTTCGTGGTGACGCCGACGACGACGCCCCAGTCGACGCCCTGCTTGACCTCGTCGAATTCCGCGGTGTCCAGGAACAGCTTCATGCTCGTGTCTCCTGCAGCTGCGAGGCCAGCGCTTCGGCGCGGCCGTTCGATCGAGCGTATTCCAGCGACGCTTGGATGAACGCCGTGAACAGGGGGTGCGGCCGGATCGGCCGCGAGCGGAATTCGGGGTGGTACTGCGTGCCGAGATAGAACGGATGGCCTTCGAGCTCGCAGATCTCGACGAGCCGGCCGTCGGGCGACAGCCCACTGAAGCGCATGCCGTGGTTGCCGAGGAGCTCGCGGTACGCGTTGTTGAATTCCCAGCGGTGCCGGTGACGCTCGAGCACGATCGGCTGGCGGTACGCCCGGTGCGCGAGGGAGCCCTCCGCGAGGACGCAGGGGTACGAGCCAAGGCGCATCGTCCCGCCCTTGTCGTTCACGTCGCGCTGCTCCGGCAACAGGTCGATGACCGGGTGGGGGGTGAACGCGTCGAACTCGGTCGAGTTCGCGTCGTCGGTGCCGAGGGCCGTGCGCGCGAGCTCGATGACCATGCACTGCATCCCCATGCAGAGGCCGAGCGTCGGGATCTGGCGCTCGCGGCCGAACCGCGCGGCCTGGACCTTGCCCTCGATCCCCCGGTAGCCGAAGCCGCCCGGGATGACGATGCCATCGAGGCCGGTGAGGGGCTCGGTGTCGCCACCGTGCTCGAGCTTCTCGCTGTCGATCCAGCGGATCTTCACGTCGCACCCGGCGGCCCAGCTCGCGTGCCGGATGGATTCGGCCACCGACAGATACGCGTCGCGCAGCTCGATGTACTTGCCGACGAGGCCGATCTCGAGCGGGATGCGCGCGTTCTTGATGCTGTCGACGAGAGCCCGCCATTCGGTGAGGTCCGGTGCGGTCGCCCGTTCCGTCAGGCCGAGCTCGTCCACGACGATCTTGCCGACGCCCGATTCCTCGAGCATCAGCGGCACGGCGTAGATCGACCAGGCGTCCGGCTCGGACACCACGTTGTCGATCTTCACGTCGCAGAACAGCGCGATCTTCTCGCGAAGCTCGTCGTCGATCGGCACGTCGGCCCGGGCGATGATCACGTCGGGCTGGATGCCGATCGAGCGCAGCTCCTTCACCGAATGCTGCGTCGGCTTCGTCTTCAGCTCGCCGCCGACGACCCGTGGGAGCAGCGTCAGGTGCAGGTAGAGCACGTTCTGGCGTCCGACGTCGTTGCGGAACTGCCGGATGGCCTCGAGGTACGGCAGCGACTCGATGTCGCCGACCGTCCCGCCCACCTCGACCACGACGACCTCGGCCTGCGCCTCGCGCGCGACGCGGTGGATGCGGGATTTGATCTCGTTCGTGACGTGCGGGATGACCTGCACCGTCGCGCCGAGGTAGTCCCCGCGCCGCTCCTTCGCGATGACGGCGTTGTAGATCTGTCCGGTTGTGAGATTGGAGGCGCGGGTGACGTTCCGATCGATGAACCGCTCGTAGTGACCGAGATCGAGGTCGGTCTCCGCGCCATCCTCGGTGACGAACACCTCGCCGTGCTGGTAGGGCGACATCGTCCCGGGGTCGACGTTGAGGTAGGGGTCCATCTTCAGCGAGGCGACCGAGAGCCCGCGGGCCGTGAGGATGCGACCGAGTGACGCGGCAGTGATGCCCTTACCCAGCGAAGAGGTGACCCCTCCGGTCACGAATACGAACTTCGGCACGGGCGCTGACCTCCGGGGTTTTTCCAATTGTAGCCTGCGTGGCGCTCCGCCCGGCCCCGCGAGCGACGCCGTCGCGCGCAGGGTCTTCCGGCGGGCGTTTGCCCCCCAAGAGGTGTTATCCGGCCGGCTTTGCCGGCCACAGGGAGTGCATGACGATCAATCGCGGCCGGTCCGGTCCGCCGGTCGGCGGGTACTCGGGCACCTCGACCGGCTCTTCGATGCGGCAGTCGTCGATCCGGCCGTCGAACCGGAGCGCGCGGAACCGCGCGTCGACGAGCACGCCGCGCTCGACGCTCTCGTGGTCGACGATCGCGACGAGCTTCGGTCGCAGCCACACCATCCCCGGTCGGAGCGGGAACGGCCCGAGGAACGGCGAGCCGTCGGTGCGGAAGGTGCGCGTCGCGTTGTCGACCCACTCACCGAGATACGGGGGGACGTACGCCTCGCCCGCGTACGTCAGCGCGCCGTTGTCGTTCATCCAGCCGCAGAGCAGCGCCCTGGCACCGCGTCGCTCGTCACGCACCAGCCCGCCGATCACGACGTCGGCCCGCGGCGAGACGAGGCACTTCAGCCAGTCCGCGCTACGCGTTCCCGGCACGTACCGGCCGTCGCGGCGCTTCGCCACGACCCCCTCGAGCTCGTACTCGGCGACGACCTCGAGGAACGGCGCACCGTCGTTCTCCAGGTGCTCGGGCACGACGAGCCCCTTCTGGGGCAGCGCCCGCCCGAGGAGCCGGCGGCGCCGCTCCTCGCAGGTCAGGCCGAGGAGCGGGCGGTGGTCGTCGTAGAGGAGGTCGAACGCGACGAACAGCGGGCCCTTTCCGCGCGTGCTGGCCTTCGGGCCGAGCCGGCCGACGAGGAGGTCGTAGCTCGGACGGCCGCGTGAGTCGCAGACGATGATCTCGCCGTCGAGCAGGGTCCCCAACGGCAGGCGCAGCGACGCGAGCTCCGGCACCGCGGGGAGCAGATCGCCGCCGTTCCGGTCGACGACGCGCAGCCCGGCCCGGTCGTTCGAGACCAGGGCGCGGATGCCGTCCCACTTCAGCTCGAAGAGGTGATCGGGTGAGTTGAAGCCCTCTTCCGCGAGCCGCGGGCGCATCGGCGCGAGCGTGCGAGGAAGCGCGCTCGGCGCGGCGGGGGGATCGAGGAGCGTGGGGTGTTCGGACGGGGCGCGGGCCGCTCTCGGCATCGATCGAGTATGCGGCCCGCGCTTGCGCTACCGCGCCGCTAGGACGCCTTTCGGCGCGTCGTCTTTTCCTTGTCGGCCTTCCCGGTCGCCCGCGACGTGGACGTGCGATGCACGAGCGACTCGTGGCCGCCGCGGCCGGCTCGGCCACCCTTCTTCTCTTCTTCCTTCGCCCGCGCGACCGAGGCCTTGAGCGCGGACATGAGGTCGACGACCGTCGTTTCGGCTTCGGCCTCCGGCGCCTCGACCAGATCCTCGCGACCCTTCACCTTCGCCTCGACGATCTGCTCGAACGCCTGCTTGTACTCGTCGCGGAACTCGCTCGGGTCGAACTTCATCGCCATCATCTCGACCAGGCTCTCGGCCATCTTCAGCTCGGCCGGCGAGACCTTCGTCTCCTCGGGCAGGTTCAGGTCCTCGATCGATCGGATCTCGTCCGGCCAGTGCAGGGTGTTCAGCACGAGCACGTCGTCGTGGGCCCGCATCGACACCAGGCGCTCCCGCTCGCGCAGCGCGAACTTCGCGACCGCGACCCGGCCGGTCTTCTCGAGGGTCTTCATGAGCAGCGCATACGGCTTCTGGGCCGACTTGTCCGGCTCGAGGTAGTACGCGCTCTGGTAATAGAGCTCGCCCGGCAGCTCGTCGCTCTTGATGAAGCCGGCGATGTCGATCGAGCGGCTCGACTTCAGCGGGAGCTTCTCGAGGTCGTCCTCGTCGAAGATCACGTACTGGCCTTTCTCGTACTCGTAGCCCTTCACCGTCGAGGCAACTTCGTGATCGCCGACGGGGCACCACCGCTTGTTCTTGATCCTGGTCTTGTGATCGGGACAGAGAAGGTTGAACGAGACTTTCGACGTGCTCTCGGTCGCGACGTACAGCGCGACCGGGATATTCACCATCCCGAACTGCATCGAGCCTTTCCAGATCGACCGTGGCATCCGATCACCTCCACCCGCCGTTCATCGCGCGGCACGCCGCGCGCAGCGTACACCCCCGGGTCAAGGCTCCGCACCCGGCGCCGTCAGGCGCGGACGAGCCGCAGGATGCGATGGAGCGTGGCCGGATCGCCCGGCCAGTGCTCGGCCACGAGGTCCGGCGAGGTCGCGCGCAGGACGTAGCGGAGCGCGAGCGCGGCGACGATCGCGTCGTCGAGCGAGCCGACGACCGGAATGAGATCGGGCACCAGGTCGATCGGCATCGCGAGGTACAGGGCCGTCGTCCCGAGGACGATCTTCGCGCGCAGCGGCACGCGCGGGTCGCGGATGAGTCCGGCGAAAAGCCGCGTCAGGTTCGGGACCAGCGCCGCGAGCTCGCGCGCGAGGACCCGCCGGCCGGCGACGACCAGCCCGGCCACGAGCAGGAGCCAGGCGGCGAGGACGATCGCGGCGATGACGATCGCCCGCTCCATGCTTCCCTCGTCCTCGCTCGCGGTTTCGCTCGCGTCCTTAGATCGCGAGCGCGCGCTCCGCCAGGCTGGTCGGCATCGCGCCGCTCGACGTCAGCCGGTCGTGGAATTCGCGCAGCGCGGGGACGTCCGCCGCGCCCTTGCGGGCGAGCCAGCGCGTACGCAGATCCACGATCTCGAGCATGCCCGTGAGGTACGACGATGCCTGGGTGGGCCACGAGCAATAGCGGCCGACCTCGGCTCGTGCGTTCGGCTCGGTGAGGTTCCCCTTCTCGACCATGAACTTCACCGCATCGTCGAAGGTCATCTCGCCCAGATGCAGGCTGGTGTCGACGACGATCCGCGCGGCGCGGAAGATCGTCGCCTCGTACTGGTACAGCTGATGCCGCGGGTCGGTGAAGAACCCCTGCTCGCGCATGACGCGCTCCGCGTAGAGCGCCCAGCCTTCGGAGAAGTACGACGTGCTGAAGACCTGCCGCAGCTTCGACGGGTTGAAGTGCGCCATGACGAGGTGCCAGTGGTGTCCGGGATAGGCCTCGTGCACCGCGGTCGTCGGGATACCCGCGCTGCAGTTGCCCTCGAGGCGCTTCTGGATCTCTTCGTCGGGCGTGTTGTCGGGCGGGTAGGGGACGAAGAAATGTCCGGCCAGCGAATCGCTGAACGCCGGGGGACGGTTGTACGAGGCGACCGCCAGGA
Organism: Chloroflexota bacterium; assembly: GCA_034666765.1. Lineage (GTDB taxonomy): Bacteria > Chloroflexota > Limnocylindria > P2-11E > P2-11E > UBA4735. Next base: position 5,820 of record JAXDLF010000261.1, on the reverse strand, counting down.
TCGGCCGCTGGAACGGCGGGGATGGCTCGACGGTGCACCGTTCGCCCTTCGGCAGGGTCACCAGACCGGTGTCGCGAAGGAACGAGCGGGCCCGCTCGGTCCACTCCTCGTACTCGTCGCGCATCGCCGCGGGCGTCGGCGCGTGGATCTTGTTCAGCTTCTCGAGGAGGCCGACCCAGTCCTCGCTGCCGGAGATCTCCTTCGCGATCCGGCGAGCCTCCGCCGCGAGGAGGTCGTACTGCTCCCGCCCGCGCTCGCGCAGCGAGCTCGCGTCATACGGCAGGAGCTCCTTCTCTTTCAGCAGCGCCGTGTAGAGGGCCTCGCCGATGGCGTAGTCCCCACTGGCCTTCTCCCGCTTCTGCTGCAGGAACGCGCCGAACGCGTCGAAGGCGTCGCCGGCCTCGGCTCCGACCGCCGCCAGCCGCTCTCGGGTGGCGCGGTCCTGCACTTCCTCCGGCACGAGCTCGCGCGCGTACTTCGCCGCGGCGCGGGCCTGGCCGATCGCGCGATCGACGTAGACCTTCGGCACGATCGTGAAGTCGAGGTTGTCCATGCCTTGGCGGAGCGCGCGCGGCACTTCGGCCAGCCGGGCCCGAGCGGCCTCGGCGAGCTCCTTCTCGGGGCGGAGCTTGTGCAGGAACAGCGAGAACACCCCCTGCAGGCCCGGGTTCAGGTACGTCGCCGGCTGCTTCTGCCACGCGCGCTGCGGCACGTTCAGCTCGCGGCCGCGCAGGATCGAGCTCGCGAAGTCGCGATCGATGCGCTCCGCGGCCGTCAGGCCGTCGTCGGCCATCGCCCGAAAGCGCTTCAGCCAGGCGCTCGAGCGCTCCTCGTGCCGGCGGAACGCGTCGGCTGAGAGATCGTCGAGCCGCTCGTCGTACTCGGTGAGGCCGAGGCTGCTCGCCAGGACCGGCGATTCGGCGAACTCCTCCTTCAGGAACGTGTCGACCTGCTCGGAGAACGACGACATGGCTGCCTCCCCTGACAATGCGTAGGCCGTGAGTCTGACCGAATACCAGAAAAAGCGGGATTTCAAGAGAACCCCCGAGCCGAAGGGCACGCTCCAGGAGGCGCCGCCGCGGCCGCGCTACGTCGTGCACCGGCATCACGCGACGCGGCTGCATTGGGACGTCCGCCTCGAGATGCGTGGCGTGCTCGTCTCGTTCGCCGTACCGCAGGGACCACCGCTCGTGCCGGGCAAGCGGCGGCTCGCGGTCCACACCGAGGACCACCCGATCGAGTACCTCACGTTCCACGGCGTGATCCCCGACGGCTACGGCGCCGGATCGATGACGATCTGGGACGAGGGCACCTACGAGCTGCTCCTCGAAAAGCCCGAGCAGGACGGTCGGCGCGGCGAGTACAAGATCCAGTTCCACGGCGCCCGGCTCACCGGCGAGTACGTCATCGTGCAGACCACCGCCCACGAGGGCCGTGACTGGCTGATGATCATGCACGGCACGCCGCCCAAGGACGACCCGCTCGCGCGGAAGATCGAGCCGATGCTGGCGAGCAGTGCCGACGAGCCGTTCGACTCGCCGCAGTTCACCTACGAGCCCAAGTGGGATGGCGTGCGCACGCTCGCGTTCGTCGACGGCGGCGAGGTGCGGCTGCAGACGCGCAACCTCCTCGATTGCACGAAGCAATACCCCGAAGCCCACGGTGCGGCGGAGGCGCTCACCGGCGCGTATCAGGCGATCCTCGACGGCGAGATCGTGGCGTTCGACGACAAGGGCGTGCCCTCGTTCCAGCGGCTGCAACCGCGGATGCATCTGAGCGACGAGGGCACGGTCAGCAAGCTGCGCAAGAGCGTGCCCGTCATCTACGAGGTCTTCGACGTTCTCTACCTGGACGGCGAGGATCTGACGAAGCAGCCGCTGCGCGAGCGGCGCCGCCGGCTCGAGGCGGCGTTGCAGCCGATGGGTCCGATCCGGCTGTCCGAAGGGTTCCCCGGGAACGGCGTCGCGCTCTTCAACGCCGCTCGGGAGCAGGGCCTCGAGGGCATCGTCGCGAAGCGCCTCGATTCGCCGTACGTCTCGGGCCGGTCCGCGGCATGGGTGAAGATCAAGGCGTTCAAGTCGATGGACTGCGTCATCGGCGGGTGGACCGAAGGCCAGGGCGGCCGCCACGCGACCCTCGGCGCGCTCATCGTCGGCGTCTATCGGGACGGCAAGCTCATGCCCGTTGGCCAGGTCGGCTCGGGATTCGACGATCGCACGCTCCGCGACCTGCTTCCGCTGCTGAAGGAGCATCAGGCGCCCGAGTCGCCGTTCGCGGTCCCGCCGAAGGTCAATCAGCCCGCGACGTGGTGCTTCCCGGATCTGGTGTGCGAGGTGCGCTACGCCGAAATAACGCGCGACGGGACGCTCCGGCATCCGGTGTATCTCGGACTGCGCCAGGACGTCGATCCGATCGAGTGCACTGGCCAGGAAACTGCCGCGTCGGCGAAGGAGGCGCTCCGCAAGGCCGACCGGGCCGCGCGGAGCGAGCCTCCCGCGGAGGTGATCCCGGTGGCCAAGGAGCGGACGCCGTCGACTCTCGAGATCGACGGCCACGTCATCAAGCTCACGAACCTCGAGAAGGTGCTGTTCCCCGAAGACGGGTACACGAAGGCGGACCTCATCCGGTACTACACCGAGGTCTCGCCGTACCTCATCCCCGTGATCAGGGACCGGCCGCTCACGCTCAAGCCGTTCCCCGACGGCATCAGCGGCATGAGCTTCTATCAAAAGGACAAGCCCAGCTTCACCCCGAAGTGGATCAAGACCTGGACCGACCACGAGGCCGATCGCGAAGGGGGGATCGAGTACATCCTCGGGAACGACCTCGCCACGCTCGTCTGGATGGCGAACTACACCGCCATCGAGATCCACCCGTGGCTGTCGCGCATCGACAAGCCCGATAACCCCGATCTGGCGATGATCGACCTCGACCCGGCGACCGGCGCGACCTGGGACGACGTGAAGGAGGCCGCGATGATCGTTCGCGACCTGCTGCACGGGCTCGACCTCGAGGGCTTTCCGAAGACGACCGGCTCCCGCGGCATCCACGTGCTCGTCCCGATCGCGCGCCGCTACACCTTCGACGAGTCGCGGAGCTTCGTGGAGGAGATCGGCAAGGCCGCGCGCGAGCGCGCCCCGAAGCTCATCACGCTCACCTTCGCGAAGAAGGAACGGCGCGGCATCTACGTCGACTACCTGCAGAACGTGCGGGGGAAGACGACGGCGGGCCCGTACAGCGTGCGGCCGATCCGCCGCGCGCCGGTCAGCGCGCCACTCAAGTGGGACGAGATCTCGGCGCTGGGCCGGCCGGACGCGTTCACGATCGCGAACCTGCCCGCGCGCCTCGAGAAGGTCGGGGACCTGCTCAAGCCGATGCTCAAGCTGCAGCAGAAGCTGCCGGCGAAGGTCTTCACGACGGGAACCAAGAAGACGGTCGCCACGAAGCAGACGACGAAGAAGACGACGGCTCGGAAGACGCAGGCGGGTGGGAGGGGCGCGGCCCCCGCGACGAAGTGAGCGGCGCGGTCCTCGCACCGGGATACGGCGGCACCGCCGAGCAGCCGCTGCTCCGCAAGCTCGCCGCGCGCCTGGAGGCGGACGGCGTCGCGACCTCGCGGATCACGTTCTCCACGAAACGGCCGAGCCGCGGCTACGCCACGGAGAAGCAGGAGCTACGCGCGGCCCGCGACGCGCTCGTCAGCCGCGCCGGCGGGCCGGTCGCGCTCATCGGGCGTTCCTTTGGGGGGCGGATGTGCGCGTTCCTCGCCGCCGAGGAGCCGCCGGACGCCCTCGTGATCCTCGGCCACCCGATCTCGCCGCCCGGCAGGCCGCGCCCGGATGACGAGGCGGCGCTGCTCGGGATCGGCTGCCCGACCCTGGTCGTGCAGGGCGATCACGACGAGCTCGGTCCGCTCGCCGTGCTCGAGCGCATCGCCGGCCAGAACCCGCGCATCGATCTCGTCGTGCTGCGCGGCGCGGTACACGACTACGGCACCCACGAAGGCGAAGCGATCGACGCGGCCGCGCGCTGGCTCTCGAGCGTGTTCCGCTAGCCGGGGTGGCCCGGGTCAGCCCGGCGAGTTGGCGTCGTCCATCTGCGCGCGCTGCAGCTTCCCCGAGAAGTCGACGTAGATCGACTTCCACTCCGCGTACACGTCCAGCGCGGCCCGGCCGGCCTCGCGGTGGCCGTTGCCCGTCGCCTTCGTGCCCCCGAACGGCAGCTGGATCTCCGCGCCGATCGTTCCCGCGTTCACGTAGACGATGCCCGTCTCCGCGTCACGGATGAAGCGGAACGCGTTGTTGACGTTCTTGGTGAAGATGGAGCACGAGAGGCCGTACTTCGTCGAGTTCACGACGCGGATCGCCTCGTCGATGTCCTTGACCTCGATGACCGCGGTGACCGGCCCGAAGATCTCCTCCTGCGCGACCCGCATGTTCGGCTTCACGTCGACGAGGACCGTCGGCTCGTGGAAGTACCCCTTGCCGAGCGCGCCCTCGGTCGGGATCCGGCCGCCGGCCGCGACCGTCGCGCCCTCCTTCTCGGCGATCGGGATGTAGCTGTGCACCTTCTGCTGCGCCTCGCTCGAGATGACCGGCCCGAGATCCGTGCCGGCATCGAGGCCGTGGCCCATCTTCATCTTCTTGGCCCGTGACACGAGGCGGTCGATGAGCTCGTTCGCGACGGCGCGATTCGTGATGACCCGTGATGCTGCGGTGCAGCGCTGCCCGGATGTGCCGAACGCCGACCACACGATGCCCTCGAGCGCGAGGTCAAGGTCCGCGTCCTCCATGACGACGATCGCGTTCTTGCCGCCGAGCTCCGCGGAGACGCGCTTCAGCTGCTTGCCGGCGATCTCGCTGATGTGGGCGCCGACGTCGCTCGAGCCGGTGAACGAGATCAGGTCCACGCCGGGGTGGGTGACCAGCGCGTCGCCGAGCGTCCCACCCGGGCCGAGCACGAGGTTGAGCACGCCCTTCGGGAGGCCGGCCTCCTCGAGCAGCTCGACGAGGCGGACCGCGAGCATCGGCGTGTACGACGCGGGCTTGAACACGACGGTGTTGCCGAGGACCAGCGCCGGCATGATCTTCCAGGTCGGGATCGCGAATGGGAAGTTCCATGGCGTGATCGCGGCGACGACCCCGAGCGGCACGCGTGTGGACATCGCCCACTTGTTGGGGAGCTCGGCCGGGACGACGTCGCCGAACTGGCGGCGGCCCTCGCCGGCGGTGTAGTAGGTCATGTCGATGCCCTCTTGCACGTCGCCGCGGGCCTCGGCAAGGACCTTGCCCATCTCGCTCGTCATCTCGCGCGCGAGCTGGTCCTTGCGCTGGAGCATCAGCTCGCCGGCCTTGTACAGGATCTCGCCGCGCTTCGGCGCCGGGTACAGGCGCCACGACTCGAACGCGCGCCGCGCGGCGTCGACGGCCCGGTCCACGTCGGCCTTCGTCGACTTCGTCGCGGTCGCGAGGATCTTCCCGGTCGCGGGGTCAAGGTCCTCGAATGCCTCGCCGCTGGCTGAATCCGTCCAGCGGCCGTCGATGTAGTTCTGCAGATGCGGCGTGGCCATTCCCGTCCCCCTATTTCGTCGTTCGCGCCGGGGTCCCTAGAACTGCGCTCCATAGAAGAGCCAGATCGTGAGACCGCCGACGAAGATGATCCCGAGCACGATGAGGGCGAACGCGATGTTCGCCTGGCGGTCGGGATCGCCGCTGAAGTCTCTCATTCGGCGCGGAGCCCGTCTGTGGAGCTGAGGGGATTCGAACCCCTGACCTCTTGAGTGCGATTCAAGCGCTCTACCAACTGAGCTACAGCCCCGAA
>JAXDLF010000260.1:0-3480 GCA_034666765.1 Chloroflexota bacterium | reverse complement strand
GGAATCCTCACCGACGCCGACCCGCTGGAGGCCGAGGTCAAGCGCGCGATGATCGCCCACGCCGAGGAGTCGGTGCTCCTGGTCGACAGCTCGAAGCTCTCGTCGCGCGGGTTGAGCGCGATCTGCCCCGTGGCCGACCTCTCGTCGGTTCTCACCTACGGCGTCGCGCCGGAGCAGGTGGGCCCCCTGCGCGCGGAGGGCGTCGCGCTTCACCCGGTGGAACGAGAAGCGGCGTCGTGACCGCCATCCTTGCGCTCGACGGCGCAAGCAAATCCTATGGAGCGGTGCAGGCCCTGCGTGGCGCGTCGCTCGCGGTGGAGCCTGGCGAGGTGCGTGCTCTCGTAGGCGAGAACGGCGCCGGCAAGTCCACGATCGTTCGCCTGCTGGCAGGCGTCCAGCTTCCCGACTCGGGCGATGTGCTGGTCGACGGTCAGCCTGCTCGGTTTCACAACCCCACCGACGCTCGAGACGCGGGCATCGCGGTGATCTACCAGGAGCCCACGCTCTTTCCGGACCTGTCGGTGGCGGAGAACGTGATGATGGGCCGCCATCCGCTCGCGACGCTGAGGCGGATCGACCGCACGCGCATGCTCGCGGACGTGCGCGATCTGCTCGACCGGCTGGGAGTGAGCCTCGACCCGGGACAGCCGGTGCGCGGCCTGTCGATCGCCGACCAGCAGATCGTGGAGATCGCCAAGGCCCTTTCGTTCGATGCCCGCATGCTGATCATGGACGAGCCGACGGCTGCGCTGTCGGGCCCCGAGGTGGAGCGGCTCTTCGCGGTGGTGCGGACGCTGCGCGACCGCGGCGCGGGCGTGCTGTTCATCTCACACCGGCTCGACGAGGTGTTCGCCATCTGCTCGACCGTGACGGTGCTTCGCGACGGCGAGGTGACCTTCGACGGCGAGACCGAGGGCCTTGGCGAGGACGACCTCGTCACGAAGATGGTGGGCCGCGAGCTCGGAGAGCTGTTCCCGAAGACGCCTGCGGAGATCGGGGAGACCCTGCTGCGAGTGGAGCGGCTGACCCGCGAGGGCGTCTTCGTCGACGTGTCGTTCGAAGTACGCCGCGGCGAGATCGTCGGCCTCGCAGGCCTGGTCGGCGCAGGGCGCAGCGAGGTGGCCCGCGCGATCTTCGGGATCGACCGCCGGGATGCCGGCACGGTTCAGGTCGACGGGCGCTCCCTGCCCGCGGGCTCGCCGAGCGCGGCCATGGCTGCCGGAATCGGCCTGGTACCCGAGGACCGGCGCGCGCAAGGGCTCGTCATGGAGCTCTCGGTGGCGCGCAACGTGACGCTCACGCGCCTGCGCGCGATCGCCCGGCTGGGCGTGATCGGGCGTGACGCCGAACGCCGCGCCACCGCGGATTGGGTCGAGCGGCTGCGGATCAAGCTGCACAACTTCGACGATCCCGTGAGCTTCCTCTCGGGCGGCAATCAGCAGAAGGTCGTGCTCGCGAAGTGGCTGGCCACCGACCCGAAGGTGCTCATCATCGACGAGCCCACCCGCGGTATCGACGTGGGTACGAAGGCCGAGGTGCACCGGCTGATGTCCGAGCTCGCAGGCGCTGGCCTCGCCGTCCTGATGATCTCGTCCGAGCTGCCTGAGGTGCTCGGGATGGCCGACCGGATCCTCGTCATGCACGAGGGTCGCCTGACCGCCGAGCTCAGCGGCGCGGAGGCCACCGAAGAGGCAGTCGTCCGGGCGGCCACGGGCCAATCCAAGGCCGCGGCATGACCGTCGAGGCGCCCGCCCCGGCCCCCGAGCTCGCGGCCGGCTCGACGAATTCGCGACGGCTGGTCGACGTCATCTTCCGTGTGCGCGAGCTGAGCCTGCTCGGCGTTCTCGCCGTGCTTGTGATCGCCACGACCGCGTCGAACTCCCGCTTCCTCAGCAGCCAGAACCTGCGCGACATCGGCCTCAACGTGGCGATCATCGCGCTGCTCGCCGTCGGGCAGACGATCGTCGTCGTGAGCCGCAACATCGATCTCTCGGTGGGATCGGTCCTCGGGTTCGTCGCGTTCATGACCGGCGTCCTGTTCGCGGATCACAACGGCATCTCTCCGGTGTTCGTGTTCGCCATCGGGATCGCCGCGGGTGCCGGCTTCGGCCTCGTCAACGGCGTGCTCGTCTCGATCGGCCGCGTGCCGTCGCTCGTGGTCACGCTCGGCACGCTCTACATCATCCGGGGGCTCGACTTCGCCTGGGCCTCGGGTCGCCAGGTGAACGCGTCACAGCTTCCGGACGGCTTCCTCCACATCGGGTCGAACTCGGTGCTCGGCATCCCCGTGCTGCCGATCATCGCCGTGGCCGTGATGCTGGTCGCGGGCTACTTCATGCGCTCGTACCGGTCCGGGCGTGAGCTGTATGCGATCGGTTCCAATCCCGAGGCAGCGGTGCTCGCCGGGATCCGCGTGCCCCGCCGCGTGGTCGGCGCCTTCGTGGCGAGCGGCGCGCTGGCCGGCCTCGCGGGTGTCCTGTACACCTCGCGGTTCGGAACCGTCGACGCCGCAGCCGGCACCGGAATCGAGCTTCAGGTCGTTGCCGCGGTCGTCGTCGGCGGCGTGGCGATCTTCGGAGGCGCGGGGACCGTCTACGGCGCCGTGCTCGGCGCGCTGCTCCTCTCCGCGATCGGGTCGGCTCTCGTCCTCCTCAAGGTGAGCGGGTTCTGGGAGCAGGCGATCGACGGCGCGCTGCTGCTGGCGGCGATCGCCCTCGACCGGCTGCTGGCGCTGCGGCTGGCCTCGGTGCTGCAGCGAAGGAGCGCACGCCGTGCCGGCTGACCTGCGCGCCCGCCTCCTCCGCTGGGAGAGCCTGACGGTGCTGCTTCTCGTGGCCGCGATCGTGTACGGGTCGATCTCCTCGTCGAGGTTCCTGACCGGAGGGAACTTCAACTCGCTCACCTCGGACGTGGTGGAGATCGCGTTGATCGCGCTGCCGCTCACGTTCGTGATCATCGCCGCGGAGATCGATCTCTCGGTCGCGTCGGTGCTGGGCCTTGCGAGCGCGCTGATGGGCGCACTCTGGAACGCCAACTGGCCGATGGAGGCGATCATCCCGGTCGTGCTGGTGGCCGGCGCCGCGGCCGGGGCGATCAACGGCCTGCTCGTCACGCGCGTGGGCCTGCCCTCGATTGCGGTGACGATCGGCACGCTCGCCCTCTACCGCGGCCTGGCCTTCTTGATCCTCGGCGACAAGGCGGTCGCGGACTTCCCTCAGACCTACACCGACTGGGGCTTCGGGACGTTCGCGGGCACGCAGATTCCCAACCCCATCGTCGTGTTCGCGGTGCTCGCGGTCGTATTCGGCTTCGTGCTCCACCGGACCTCGTTCGGCCGTTCGGTCTATGCGATCGGCGCGAACGAGGAGGCGGCGTTCTTCTCGGGATTGCGCGTGAAGCGCGTCAAGCTGATGCTGTTCACGGTCACGGGCCTGATCGCCGCGCTCGCGGGCATCATCTACACGTTCCGGTTCGCGAGCG
>JAXDLF010000259.1:0-2642 GCA_034666765.1 Chloroflexota bacterium | reverse complement strand
CCGAGGACCGGCAGCCCATCGAGACCCACGTCATCGAGCGCAGCGACGACGTCATCCGCGAGGCGATCGTGCGCGAGCTCGACCGCGGCGGGCAGGTGTACTACGTGCACAACCGGGTCGTCGGCATCGAGCAGGAGACCGAGCGGCTGCGCCAGCTCGTGCCGCAGGCGAAATTCATCGTCGGTCACGGCCAGATGGACGAACGCAAGCTCGAGCGGGTCATGGTCGACTTCGCCGACCAGGATCACGACGTCCTCGTCTGCACCACGATCATCGAGTCGGGTCTCGACATCCCGAACGTGAACACGATCGTCATCGACCGCGCCGGCACGCTCGGGCTGGCGCAGCTGTACCAGCTCCGCGGGCGCGTCGGCCGCAGCGCGGAGAAGGCCTACGCGTACCTCCTCTACAACAAGGAGGCGACCCTCACCGAGCAGGCCCGCGCGCGCCTGCAGGCGGTGTTCGAGGCCAGCGAGCTGGGCGCCGGATTCAAGATCGCGATGCACGACCTCGAGATCCGCGGCGCGGGCAACATCCTCGGCGCCGAGCAGCACGGCCACGTCACCGCGGTCGGCTTCGAGCTGTACGCCCAGCTGCTCGAGGAGGCCGTGAACGAGCAGCGCGGGCTGGCGCCGGCGGCACCCGCGGTCTCGGACGTCGTCGTCGACCTCGCGCTCTCGACCGCGATCCCCGACCTGTACATCCCGGCGCGCGCGCGCAAGCTCGAGATGTACCGGCGCATCGCCGAGCTGCGCGAGCTGGACGACCTCGTCGCGCTGCGCGACGAGCTGAAGGACCGCTACGGTCCGCCGCCGGAGCCGATGCGAAACCTCCTCTACGGCGTCGAGGTGAAGCTCCGCGCCGCGAGGGCCGGCGCGACCGAGGTACGCGTGCGCGGGCCCGAGCTGCGCATCGTCATGGGCCGCGATCTGGGCGACGGCGATCGCCGGGCGCTGCTCGCCGTGTTCCCGAAGGCCCAGCACGGCCAGCGGCAGGTCCGGGCGTCGATCGTCGACGTCCGTGGCGACTGGCGCGACGCGCTCACCCGCGTGCTCGACGGTCTGGCCGCATGAGGATCGGGGTCGACCTGGACGACGTCGTCGCCGAGTGCGCGGTGCCGTACCTCCGCGCGTTCGCCGATCGCTACCGCCTCGAGCTGCCGGAAGAGGACCTCGGCTGGCAGACCCTCGCCGCGATCCAGGAGGTGAGCGGCGAGGAGAAGGATCGCTTCCGCATCGCGCTCTACGACGGCACGTTCTTCAGCGAGCTCGAGCCGTACGAGGATTCGCCCGCGGTCATCGAGCGGATGGCCGACGCCGGCCACGAGCTCTACTTCATCACCGCTCGGGCCGAGCGCCGCCGCGTCGTCACCGAGACCTGGCTGCGGGAGAAGGGGCTCATCCAGCACGCGCGCGCGGTGCACCTGAAGCCCCACGGCGACTTCGATCCCGGCGCGCCGCCCGGCCGCTACGACGCGACCAGCTCCGCGAAGTACAAGGTGCGCCTGGCGAAGGAGCTCGAGCTCGACGCCTTCTGCGAGGACGACGTGCTCATCGCGAGGTCGCTGGCCGAGGCGGGCATCAGGGTCTGGCTCTTCGACCACTCCTGGAACCGCCGGCTCGCCCACCCGAACATCACGCGCGTGACGACCTGGACCGAGCTCGCGGCCGAGCTCGGCGTATGAGCGCCGTCACCACCCTCTATCTCGTCCGCCACGGCGAGAGCGAGGCCAACGCCGCCGGCGTGTTCGCGGGCCAGACCGATAGCCCGCTCACGGCGAAGGGCCGCGAGCAGGCGAAGGTCGTGGCGAAGGCGCTGCGGCCGGTCCACTTCGACCGCGTCGTCGCGAGCACGCTGTCGCGCACCAAGGACACGGCGGCGGAGATCGCCGCCGGGCGCGGGATCGCGGTCGAGACCTTCGATGGGCTGAAGGAGATCGACCTCGGTGCCGCCGCCGGCAAGCCGTTCGACGAGATGAAGGGGCTGCCCGACTACTCCGGCGACGGCTTCACCCAGTGGCCGGGCGGCGAGTCGCTCGACCAGGTCGTCGCGCGCGTCATGCGCGTGATCGACCGGCTCGTGAGCGAGAGCCCGGGCAAGACGCTCGTCGTCGTTGGCCACGGCGGGGTCACCCGGATCCTCGTGAGCCTGTTCATGGGCGTGCTCCCGAAGCTCGTCCGCGTGCCGGCGACGAACACGAACATCACGATCGTCACCCACGATCCGGAGCGCGGCTACGTGGTGCAGGAGATGTTCAAGGACACCCACCTCGCGGAGATCGCGTAGCAGCGGCCCTGGCGCCGCGGCGGTTGCGCTGCGCTCCCGCCAGCGAGGCCGCGATCACTTCGGCGTCAGCTGCCGGGCCCACGCATAACGGCGTGGCTCGCGTAGCGATGTTCACATCGTGAAAGCACACCAGCAGGCGACCTTCACGCGGCTTCTGGCGTCGGCGCTCATGGCGGCGCTGACCCTCGGCGCGTGTGGGTCGCCGCCGGCGGCAAGCGTCGCGGCGGCTTCGCCGACCGCGACCGCGTCCCCAAGTCCGACGGCGTCACCGATCTTTGTCCCGAATGCGGAGTCGTACTTTCCGCGCATCGATCGATTCGATTTCCCCACGGCACCTCCGGCGTTCATCGAGGCAT
>JAXDLF010000258.1:0-4225 GCA_034666765.1 Chloroflexota bacterium | reverse complement strand
CCGACCCGGCGCACGAGCCAGCCCGCGGTGCTGCCCTGGACCAGGAGCGTCACCATCACGATCCCGAACGTGATCCGTTGGAGGAGCTCGCGCTCCGGAAAGTCGAGCGGGAGCGAGAGCGCGGCCGCGGTCGCGACGCCGCCGCGGAGGCCGGCCCAAAACAGCGGGTGCAGCCAACCGGCCGGAAGACCGGGCGCGGCGCGCCGGCGACCGAGGACGGCGATCGCGCCACCGATCACGCCGTACACGACGACCGCCCGCGCAACGAGCACCGCGAGGACGCCCCAGCCGATCGGACCGAGCGCCGACAGGGCACCTGACCGCCCGATCGCGAGGCCCACGGCGAGGAAGATGAGGGCGGTGAGCGCGGCCGCGAGCGGCTCCCAGAGGGCATCGAACGCCCGCTCGGTGGCCGGCGTCAGGCCAATCCGCCGTCCGTAGTTGCCGAGGACGATGCCCGCGAGCACCGTCGCGAGGATGCCCGATAGCCCGAGCGCCGCGGCGCCGAGGTAGCTGCCGTACGCGACGGCCGCGGTGAGCGCGACCGGAAGCACTCGGCCGGGCGCTCGCACGACGAGGATGGCCGCGGCGAGGCCGGCGAGCGCGCCGAGGCAGGCGCTGCCGGCGATCGTCGCGCCGAACAGCCAGGCCCCCTCGACCGGGCCGATGTCCCGAGTCACGGCCGCGACGGCGATCGCGAAGACGACGAGTCCGGTGCCGTCGTTCAACAGGCTCTCGGCATCGACGATGGCGATCAGCTGCCGCGGCGCGCGGAGCTTGCGGAAGGTCGCGACCACCGCCGCCGGATCCGTGGCCGACACCATGGCGCCGACGACGAAGGCGAGCTCGGGCCGCAGGCCGGTCCCGAGGACCAGGCCGGCCGCGACGATGGCGGCGGAGATGAGGACGCCGGGGACGGCGAGGAACGCGATGGACGCATACGAACGACGCAGGTCCTCCCAGTGGAGGCGGTAGGCGGCCTCGAAGACCAGGCCCGGCAGGAGCACGACGAGCACGAGCTCCGGCGTAACGACGACGCGAAGCTGCGGGGCGGCCGCCGCGAGCCCAACCCCGACGAGGATGAACGCGATCGGTCCGGGCACGCCGAGGCGGCGTGCCGTCGCGGTCAGACCGTTCATCCGGATAATCATGCGGCGGCCCCCCGGACGGCATACCATCGCGAGCGATCGCGCCCACCATCCCGGCGGCGCGAACGACAGTGGGAGGGTTCCGCGCCGATGAAACGATTCCTTGCGCTCTCCGTGCTCGTTGCCACGATCGTGGCGTCGTGCGCCACCACCGGCACCACCACGAGCTCCGGCGCTCCCGCGGCCAGCGGCAGCGGAGCGACCGGCCAGCACCTCAGGATCGGCCTCGTCACCGATGTCGGCGGGCTGAACGACAAGAGCTTCAACTCGCTCGCGGACGCCGGCCGCCTGCAGGCCGAGCGGCAGCTCCTCGTCACCACGTCGGTGACCGAATCCAAGCAGCAGGCCGACTACGTCCCGAACCTCTCGAAGTACGCGCAGGACAAGTACGACCTCGTGATCGGCGTCGGCTTCCTCATGCAGAACGCGATCTGGAAGGTCGCCACCCAGTTCCCGAACGTGAAGTTCGCGATCATCGACGGCGCGCCGAACGACGACGCCGGCGCGGTGAAGAACCTGCCGAACGTCGCGAACCTGTTCTTCAAGGAGCAGGAGGCCGGGTACGTCGTCGGCGTCATCGCCGCCACGATGGCCAAGAACAAGGTCGGCAAGGCGACCCACAACACGGTCTGCTCGATGGGCGGCCTGCCCATCCCACCGGTGGACCGGTACATCGCCGGCTACCAGGACGCCGTGAAGACGGTCAGCCCGACCACCAAGATCCTCAACGGCTACAGCCAGGACTTCGTCGACCAGCAGAAGGGCATCGAGGTCGGCAAGAACCACATCGGCCAGGGCTGCGACATCCTGTTCCAGGTGGCCGGTGGTAGCGGCCTCGGCTACATCCAGGCGGCCAAGGCGGCGGGCGTGTACGCCATCGGCGTCGACGCCGACCAGGCCGCGGTCGCCCCCGGGACCGTGATCACGAGCGCGCTCAAGAAGGTGGACGTCGCGGTGTTCCAGACGATCCGCTCCGTCCGGCTCGACACCTTCAAGGCCGGGGACAACTCGTTCAACGCGACGAACGACGGCATCGGGTTCGGCGCGGTCGACCCGGTGGTCCCGGCCGACGCGAAGGCCGCCGCGACGCAGGCCCTCGCCGACATCAAGTCCGGAAAGATCACCCCGAAGGACACCGTCCAGGTCAAGTGACCTGGTGACCCAGCTACAGCAGCCGGCAGCGACGGGGCCGGGCGCACAGCGTCCGGCCCCGTCCGTGCGTCAGCTCACGTTCCAGTGGGCCGGTGGTCCCGCGATCCCGGTCCTGTCGGTCGCGATCGCGCTCGTGATCGGCGCCGTGTTCGTGCTGCTGAGCGGCAACGATCCGGTCAAGGCCTACGCGGCCCTCTTCCAGGGGGCCTTCGGGACGCCCTACGACATCACCGAGACGATCGTCGCGGCCATCCCGCTCGTCCTCACCGGGATCGCGGTCGCGGTCGCGTTCCGCACCGGGCTGTTCAACATCGGCGCCCAGGGTCAGCTGCTCGTCGGTGCGCTCGCCGCGGGCTGGGCCGGATCGCAATTCGCGTCGCTGCCGGGGTTCGTGCTCATGCCGATCGTCATCCTGTTCGGCATCGCCGGCGGGGCGTTCTACGGGGGCATCGTCGGCGTGCTGAAGGCCGTGCGTGGGGTCAACGAGGTGATCACGACGATCATGCTCAATTACACGATCGTCTTCGTGATGCACTGGCTCCTGCAGGCCGGGCCGATGACCGCGCAGAACGCGTTCGGCACGCCGGCGTCGACACCGATCGGCGCGGGTGCCCGGCTTCCGGTGATCATCCCCAACGAGCTCGTCCTCTTCAGCCGGCTGCACGCCGGGATCATCCTCGCGGCGCTCGCGGTCGTCGTCTTCTGGTTCCTGCTCTGGCGTACGCCCCTCGGGTATCGGCTGCGGGCCGTCGGACTCGGGGCGCGCGCGGCGGCGCAGGCCGGGATCGACCCGGCGCGCCACATGATCCTGGTCATGGCGATCGCGGGCGGGTTCGCCGGCCTGGGCGGCATGATCGAGGTGAGCGGCGTGTTCGGCCGCGTCTACGACGGGTTCTCCTCGAGCTACGGCTTCGACGCGATCGCGGTCGCTTTGCTCGGAAAGAACTCGCCGCTCGGGATCGTGTTCGCGGCACTCCTCTTCGGTGCCTTCGTGCACGGTGGCGCGTACATGCAGTCGCACGCCGGCATCTCGTCGAACCTCGTCTCGATCATCCAGGCCTTCGTGCTCTTCGTCATCGCCGCCGAGGCGCTCGTCCGGTCCCTCACCCGCCGCCGCCGGGGGCGCAAGCCCGTCGAGGCGATCGCATGACCTGGGAGATGCTCCTCGGCGCGGGCGTCGCGGCGGCCACGCTGCGGCTGGCCGCGCCGATCGCGCTCGCCGCCCTCGGCGGCGTCGTGACGGAGCGGAGCGGGGTGACGAACATCGCGCTCGAGGCCTCGATGCTCGTCGGCGCGTTCTTCGGCGTCGTGGCCGCCGACCGGACGCACAACGTCTGGATCGCGCTCGCGGTCGCGCTGCTCGCGGGGATGACCATCGCGCTGCTCCACGCGTACACCTCGATCACGCTGCGCAGCGATCAGATCGTGTCGGGCATGGCGCTCAACATCCTCGCCCTCGGGCTCACCACGTACCTCGACTACCAGCTGTACGGCACCACCGGAACCCCCGCCGACCTGCCCGGGCTGCCGGATGTCCAGCTCGACTTCCTCGGTGGCGTGCCGTACATCGGCGGCGCGATCGGGAGCCAGAACAGCATGGTCTGGGTCATGGCGCTCCTCGTGATCGCGCTCCAGGTCTTCCTCTTCCGCACCGTCGCCGGGCTGCGCCTGCGCGCCGTCGGCGAGCATCCCCGGGCCGCCGAGACGGTCGGCATCGACGTGCGCCGGATCCGCTACGCCGCGGTCCTTGCGAGCGGCGCGCTCGCGGCACTCGGCGGGGCCTATCTGTCGCTCGGTGTCGCGCACTCGTTCACCGACGGGATGACCGGCGGACGCGGCTTCATCGGCCTCGCGGCGATGATCTTCGGCCGCTGGACGCCCGTGGGCGCGCTCGCCGCGAGCCTCATCTTCGGGTACGGCAACGC
>JAXDLF010000257.1:0-3416 GCA_034666765.1 Chloroflexota bacterium | reverse complement strand
CGCGATCAGGCGGAATCCAGATGCTCCACGCACGTGTTTGACCTCCGTCGGCACGTTGATCTGAGCCGCCAACGCTTCGAATCGACGCGACAGGTCACGGTCTTCGTCCCCGTTCACGCGAGCGCCTCACGAACTTGCGCCCGTGCCCGAGTCAGCAGTGGTCCGACGCTCGTTGGGGCGATCTGCAGGGCGATGCCGATCTCCTCATAGGTCGCGTCTTCGTAATAGCGCATGATCAGCGCGGCCCGCGCCCGAGCCGGTAGCCGCCGGAGCGCGATCGCAAGATCAGCGCGCTCCCAAGGCTCCGCCCCGCCGTCGGCGCTGGCCCACGACAGCCAGCTCCAACGCCGTCGTCGTCGCAGTCGATCGAGTGCCTCGCGAGCAGTCACCGTCCGCAGCCACGCGACAGGCTCTCGAACTTCGGCGAAGAAGTTCGGCTCGCGCATTGCCCGCTCGAATGCGTCATGGACGACCTCTTCGGCCTCAGCGGGACCGACCATCATCGCCGCCGCGCGGTAGAGCCTTCCTCGGCAGCTCTGGAAGAGGGTCGCCCACTGTTCGTCCAGCGAGACCTCCTCGTCGTCTTCACACCCGTATGACGCACGGGGATGGCGTTTTCGGTCAATGCGATCCGGTAACAGCTCGCGCGTGGCTGGTGATGCTAACCCTGAGCAGCCCGCCGCCTGGTGGCTCGATCGGATTACGAGCGAGCGACTCAACCGGCCGCGGTTGCCGGATGAGGTCTCACTAGACCGCGATCGAGGCGTCGGGCTCCACCGCCGGTGCGGCGCGCCCCGGCAACGTCGCGCCGACGACCGCGGCAGCGAGACCGGACGCCGCGAGGATGAGGAACAGCCTGCCGGCCGCGGCCTCCGTCGCATCGACGAGCGCGAGGCCGGCGATGAGCGCGCCGATCATCCCGCCGAAGTAGCGGCTGGACGAGGTGACCCCCGACGCGAGTGCCGCGTACCGCGCCGGCACCGCGTCGAGTGCGGCGATCCGTGTCGCCGGGAACGTGAGCGCGATCCCGGCCCCGGTGATGGGCATGCAGATGAGGAGCACCGTGAAGTCCGAGGCGTGACCGGACAGGCCGAGGATCGCGAGCCCGACCGCGATGAGCACTCCGCCGAGCGTCGTGGGCCAGCGCGCGCCGACACGGTCGACGAGCGCGCCGCTCACCGGCGACAGGACGATCATCGCGACCGATTGCGCGCTGAGCGCGATCCCCCCGCGGATCGTCGCATCCGGCCCGGAGCCGGCGAGGATGACCGGCACCGCGAGGAACGTCCCGTACAGCGCGAGGTTCGACAGGGCGATCGTCAGGTTCGCGCTGCTGAAGCCCCGGATCGCGAACAGGAAGGGCGGAAGCGCCGGATCGGCGTGCCGCGACTCGTACCGCCCGAACACGACCGCGCCGACGGCGACGATCGCGAGCAGCGCGACCGTGAGCGCGGGCGCCGACGTCCCGGCCTCGGTGAGGGTCCAGGCGGCGAGCGACAGCAGGACGCCCAGCGCGACCGCCCCGGCGACGTCCGGATTGGCCGTGCGCCGCGGCGGATCGCCCGCCGGCAGTGACCGCCAGGCCATGAAGAGGGCCAGCCCGGCGAGCGGCAGATTCACCAGGAAGATCAGCCGCCAGTCGATCGCGGACAGCAGACCGCCGATGAGCGGCCCGATCGCCGCCCCGATGCTCGTCGTCGCGCCCGAGATGCCGAAGTACGTGCCGGCCCGGCCCTCCACGGACTCGCCACGCAGCAGCGCCAGGCTGTTCGGCACGACCGCCGCCGCGGCGATCGCCTGCTGGAGCCGGAACAGGACCAGCACGAGCAGATTCGGCGCGAGCGCCGCGCCGACCGACGCGACGATGAAATACATGAGCGCGCCGAGCATGAAGCGGCGCCGTCCGAAGCGATCGCCGAGCCGGCCGGCGATCGGCTGGAGGGCGGCCATCGCGATCAGGTACGACGTGATGAGCCACGCGAGGGTGACCCGGTCCGCGCCGAGGTCGCGGCCGATGGGCGGCAGGGCGACGACGATCATCGTCGAGTTCAGCGGGACGAGCAGGTTGCCGAGCGCGACGGCGAAGACGAACGTGGGGACGCGCGGCAGGCTCACCCGCTCGGCGTGCGGCGCGCGGCGAGCCGCGGCGGCCCGCTCACCGCTTGACGGAGCGGCGCGATGCGTGCGCCGGCGTACAGGGCGACGGCGGTACAGGCGATCCCGCCCGCGAGCAGCCCGCCGCCCGTGCCGGCGACACTGCCGATGGACCCCATGACCATCGACCCGAGCGGCATCAAGCCGAGGAAGACCATCGTGTACACGCTCATGACGCGCCCGCGCAGATGATCGGGCGACCGCGTCTGGAGCAGACCGTTCGCCATGCCGAGGAACACCATCGTGAACAGGCCGAGCAGCACGAGCAGCGGCAACGACGGGAGCAGGGCCGTCTGCGTCGCGAACAGCACGAGCGACATCCCGAAGCCGACGGCCGAGACGATCAGCACCGCGCCCCGGCGCTTCAGCGCGCCGAGCGCCGCGACCGCGAACGAGCCGATGAGCGCGCCGAGTCCCGACGCCGCGAGCATCCAGGAGAGCTCGACCGCGCCGACGCGCAGCAGATCGTGCGCGACCGCCGGGAGCAGCTGGATGTACGGGCGCGCGAACAGGGCCGTGGTCGCGGCCAGGATGACGATCCACTTCACCACGACGTCCTGGCGGATGTACGCGACCCCCTCGCGCACCGAATCGAGCATCGACACCTCGCCGCTCGTCCCGATGATCGGGACCGGCCGCATCCGCAGCAGGGCGACGACGACAGCGAGGTACGAGATGGCGTTGATGAAGAAGAGCAGCCCCGCGCCGAACGTGGGCCGGTCGGCGAACGGCGCGAAGATGAGCCCGCCGATGACCGGCCCGATGATCTGCGGGCCGTTGAACGCGGCCGAGTTCAGGCCGATCGCGCTCATGAGGTCGCGCTCCGGCACGAGCCGCGGCACCATCGACTGGCGGGTGGGCGCGTCGAACGCGAAGATCGTCGAGTTCAAGGCGCCGAGCAGCAGGATCTCGACGATGTTGATCCGGTCCGTGATCGCGAGCGTCGCGAGGATCGCCGCGGTGACCGCGGCCGCCGATTGGGTGACGAGCAACAGGCGCCGGCGATCGGTCCGGTCCGCGAGCGCGCCGCCGAAGAGTCCGAGCGTCAGTCCCGGGATCGCCCGCGCGAGGCCCACGAGGCCGAGGTACAGCGGCGCGAGCTGCGGGACGCCGTCACGGACGGCGAGGAGCACCACGAGGTAGCCCTGCCCGAACATCTGCATCCACGTCCCGATGTTCGAGACGAGCAGGCCGAACCAGAACAACCGGAAGTCGCGGTAGCGGAGCGCCGCGAGGGCCGAGGTGCGGCCGGGCTCGACGTC
>JAXDLF010000256.1:0-6159 GCA_034666765.1 Chloroflexota bacterium | reverse complement strand
TCCCACGTCTTCGCCCCGCTGTCGCCGCGCGAGGTCCAGATCCTCGACAACATCGCGCAGGGCATGACGAACAAGGAGGTCGCGTACACGCTCGCGATCTCGGAGCAGACCGTGAAGAACCACATGTCCAGCATCCTGCGGAAGCTCTCGGTGAACGACCGCACCCAGGCCGTCGTGTACGCGATCCGCCAAGGTTGGATCAAGGGGCCGGAGATGGGGAACTAGTCGATGACGGCGCGGGCGCGCTAGTGGCGTCCCAAGCGCCCATCGGCATCGTCGCGAGTTTCACCACCGAGCAGGCGAAGATCACCGCCGAGATGCGCGAGCTCGACCTCCTCATCGAGTCGACGCAGATCGAGGTGAACCGGCTCCAGGCCCGCGAGGACCAGGCGAAGAACAAGCTCGACGACATCCGGGCCAATCAGGCGAACTTCCAGCGCGACGAGCTCGTGAGCGCCGGCGACGAGTTCGCGTCGGCGCAGGGCCGCCGGCTCACGATGGAAGGCCAGCTCGGCTCGCTGCAGGCGAAGCGCAAGCTCCTCGATCGCGTCCAGACCCTCGTCGCGAAAGCGCGCGACCAGCTCATGCACTTCACCGCGCCGCCGATGCCCGCCAACACCGCGCCGGTGCTCGACGAGAACAAGCTCCTCCAGGCGGTCGTCGACACGCAGGAGGAGGAGCGCCGCCGCATCGCTCGCCAGGTCCACGACGGTCCGGCCCAGGCGATGGCGAACGTCGTCCTCCAATCCGAGATCAGCGAGCGGCTCTACAGCGTGGACCAGGATCGCTCGCGCAAGGAGCTCGCCGCGCTCCGGCAGATGGTGAACAAGACGTTGCAGGAGCTGCGCGGCTTCATCTTCGAGCTCAGGCCGATGATCCTCGACGACCTCGGTCTGGTCCCGACGCTCCGCCGGTACATCCAGACCCTCATGGACAAGCACGGCATCCGCATCGACTTCTCGAGCACCGGCCGCGATCGGCGCCTGCCGTCGGACGACGAGGTCGCCATCTTCCGGCTCATCCAGGACTCGCTCGTGGAGCGCATCGAGAAGGGCGACGCGAAGGACATCGTGCTCGGGATGACCTGGAAGGACGCGGCCCTCGAGATCCTCCTGCAGAGCGACGGCAAGGAGCTGCCCTCCGACGGCGAGCTCGCCTCGGGCCTGCGCCGCAGTGAGCGGCTCGAGCTCCTGAAGGGCCAATCGACGCACGAGACCCGGCCCGACGGGACCGTCGTGCTGCAGGTCAAGCTGCCGGTCCGCGCGGCCGCGGGCGTCGCCGGCTAGCGGCTAGTCACCGCCGACGGCGGTCAGCGCGGTTCCGACGTAGTAGTGGGCCAGGATCTGCGGGTATGACGCGCCCCTGAGGGCCATCCCCTGGGCGCCCCACTGCGACATCCCGACGCCGTGGCCGAAGCCCTTGCCGGTGAACACGAACGTCGCCGGGAGCGCGTACACGTAGCCGGTCACCCGGAGCCCGAGCTCGTTGCCGTTCCCGTCGCGGACGACGTCGAAGCTCGTCTGCGCGACCCGCGCACCGAGAGCCTCGAGCGCGATGCTCCGGGACGGGTTCGCGGCATCGACGCGCTCGCTCGCGCCGCTCGGCAGCACCTTCACCGTGAACAGCGAGCTCATCAGCCCGAAGTACGAGCGCGACAGGTCCTTGCCGATGGCTGCCGAGCCGGCGGTGCCGATGACCTTCGAGCCGGCGACCCGGCCGGTCGCCGACACGCTCGTCAGCTCGATCGCGGTCGGGGTGCCGACGTTGACGCCGCGCCGCTGCAATGCGTCCCGCAGCTGCGACGCGCTGAGCTCCTTGGTCCACTCCCAGCTGGTATGGCCCCACGAGCTGTCCTTGGCGACCACGTCGTCCGGCGACGGGACGCTGCGCAGGTAGGGCAGCGCGTTGGCGAAGACGGTCTCCGAGTCCTCGGTGACGCCGCCGGCGTTCGCGGAGTAGAGCGCCTCGATCGGCGCGCCGCGATAGGTCACGATGAGCCCGGCCGTGCGTTCGACCGCCCGAAGGGTGCGGCTGTCCTCGCTGATCGTGCCGTCGTACTGCTGGTCGCGGGTGTCGCCTTCGAGGTCGTAGGCCGTGTGCTTGGAGAGATGCGTGTACAGGTAGGTCCGCGCCGCGATGGCCTGCGCGGCGAGCGCCTCCGTCTCCCACGACGACGGCTCCTCGGATCCGACGACCGACGCGAGGTAATCGTGCGTCGAGACCGTGTTCACGACGATCATGTCGCCCTCGTCGTCGGGTGCCAGGTCGAACGTGCCGCGGAACGCCTTGCCGTTCACCCGCAGGACGCCGTCGCTCGACTGGAACCGGATCCCCTGGATCGTGTCGGCCTGGACCACCGGCCTGCCGAGATCGTCCGCGGGACCCTGGAGGAGCGAGAGCTGGAACGGCGTGGTCACGATGACGCTCGGCCCGCTCTCCGCGATCGCCACGCGCGCCGCACGGGACACCGCCGCGCGGCCGGCGCCCGACAACGACCCGGCCGCGCCTCGCGGCGGGAGCTCGACGCCGAGCGTCCGCACGCTTCTGACGTTCGTCCGGGCGAGGGCCGCGCCGCCGCCGCGGTACAGGATCGTGCCGTCCGGCGCGATCGCGGAGACGGTCCCGGTGGACGAGATGACCGCGTAGGACAGGCCGAGGCCGGTGATGTTGACCCGTACCGTCGCGGGGAGCGCCGAGAGCGTCGACGCCGACGCCGGTCGCGCGCCGGCGAGCACGCCGGCAACGACGATCAGCGCGACGAAGGCGAGCCTCACGTCAGCCCCGCGTACACCTCGGGCTTCAACACGCCGATGAACGGAAGGTTGCGGTAGCGCTCGGCGAAGTCGAGTCCGTAGCCCACGACGAACTTGTCGGGGATCTCGAAGCCCTTGTAATCCACCGCGATCGGCACGACGCGGCGCGCGGGCTTGTCGAGCAGCGCGCAGAGGCCCAGCGACGCGGGATGCTGCCCACGAAGGTGTTCGATGACGTAGCTCAGCGTGTGTCCGGTGTCGAGGATGTCCTCGACGACCAGCACGTGCCGGCCCTCGATCGGCTTCGCGAGGTCCTTCAGGATCCGCACGACCCCGCTCGACGTGGTCCCCGCGCCGTACGAAGAGACCTCCAGGAAGTCGAGCGAGCAGTAGATCGGAACCGCGCGCATCAGATCGGCGAGGAACGGAAGGGCGCCCTTCAGGATGCTGACGAGGACGAGGTCGCGGCCGTCGTAGTCCTGCGCGATCCGCGCGCCGAGCTCGCGGACCCGCGCTTTGATCGTGTCGGCGTCGAGCAGGATCTCCGCGATGTCATCGGCTGGGGTCTTCACGGCGGTCGTCATCCAACCGCCATTGTCGCATTAGCGGCCGGAGACCTTTTCGAAGAGGCCGTGGACGTCGCCGACGTAGTCGCGGAGGAGCTCGTGGGCTTCGAGCACGTCGTCGACGCGGATGCGCTCCTCGCCGTCCACGAGCGCGGGCTCCGGCCCCGCGTCCGCCGGTGGCGCCTCGGTGACGCGTTTCACGATGACGACGCCGAGGCCCTGGGTGCCGCACGTCTCGCAGGTGCACCGGACGAACCAGTACTCGTCCCGGTTGCCGACGACCGCGATCGAGTCGCGGCCGTACACCGCGCCGCAGTTCGCGCAGCGCACCGTCCCGAACACGCCGTCGAGCCACTCGTTCATCGCCGGCCGTAGATGCATACCCGTTGCCACGATCGCCGAGCCTCCGTTACAGGCCGTTACTTGCGGCGATAGAGATAGAACGCCACGCCGGCAAGCCCGAGGGCCACGGCCGCGCCGCCGGCGGCGAGCAGCGGGCCCGGTCCGCCGCCCAGGCCGGCGTCGGGCACCGGACCCGAGCTCGCCAGGGCGACGCCGGTGGGCGCGACGATCGGGGTCGGCGACGTGGTCGGGGATGGCGAGGGACTCGGGCTCGAGCTCGGGCTCGGGCTCGGGCTCGGGCTCGGAGGCGACGGGCTCGGCGTGACCGCGGGCGTCGGCACCGGCGTCGGCTGAGGGGTCGGTGGAGCGGTCGGTCGGGGCGTTGCCGGTGGCGGCGACGGCGTGGGCGCGGGGGTCACCGCCTGCACGGTGATGGTGCCGTGCATCGTCGTATGAATCGAGCAGTGGTACGCGAACGTGCCAACGACGACGAACGGCTTCGCCGCGCTGCTTTGGCCCGGCGGGATCGTTCCCGTATCGAACAGCCCCGGGGTGTCCGACGTCGCGGTATGGGCCACGCCGTCGACCAGATTCTGCCAGGTCACCGTGTCCCCGGGGTTGATCGTCGCCGGCGCGAACGTGAAGTTCTGGATCGCGACCGTTCGGCCTGCCGCGTCCGCCGTCACGGCGAGTGAGAGCGCGAGCGCGACCAACAGGATGACGACACGGGCCGCGGTCCTCAGGCCCATACGATAGCCCGCGTGTCCGCGGTCGCCCGGCGCGAGTTCGCGTTGCTCGCGGCGCGTGCCGCGGACATCGCGCTGCCCCTGTCCGCGGCCCAGATCCGCCTCTGCGAAACGTATGCGGCGTTGCTCATCGAACGGAATACGACGGTGAACCTCACGGCGATCACGAAGCTCGAAGACGTGGTCACGAAGCACTTTCTCGACTCCTTCACCGCGTCCGCCGTGCGCGTGTGGACCGGCCGCGAGCGCCTCATCGACGTCGGGAGTGGCGCGGGCTTCCCCGGCGTCGCTCTGCGCATCGCCATGCCGAACCTCAAGCTCACGTGCGTCGAATCCGTCGGGAAGAAGTCCCGCTTCCTCGACGAGGCCGCGGTGCTCCTGGGCCTCGCCGGCGTGGAGGTGCGGAACGAACGCGCCGAGACGCTGGCGCACTCGACCGACCGTCGCGCCGCCTACGACGTCGGCACCGCCCGCGCCGTCGGGACCCTGGCGGCCTGTGCCGAGTACCTCATCCCGTTCCTGCGCGTGGGCGGCGACGCGATCGTGTGGAAGGGCAGGGTCGACGCGGAGCTGCCCGCCGCGCGCAAAGCCCTCGCGGCCGTGGGCGGCGAGATCGCGTCGATCACCTCGACCCTCCAGCTCGGCGTCGCCGACGTCCTGCCGGGGCGCAACCTCGTGGTCATGCGCAAGGTGCGGGCGACGCCCGACCGCTACCCGCGCGCGTCCGTCGAGACCAGGCGCCGGCCATGGTGATCGTGCCGTCCGTCGACGTCAGAGCGGGCCGGGTGCGCTTCCGCTCCGGCGCGCCGCTGGAGGTCGAGCCGCGCGAGCTCGCCGCCGCGTTCGTCTCCGATGGCGCGGAGGAGCTGCACCTCGTCGACCTGGACGGGGCCGAGCGCGGCGAGTACGCGAACCTGCCCCTGCTCACCGAGATCGCCCGCGTCAGCGGCGTCCCGTGCCGCCTGGCCGGCGGCCTCGCGAGCCTCGACCGCGCGGCCGGCGCGCTCGAGGCCGGCTTCGCGGGGGTCCTCTTCTCCTCCGCCGTCTTCGGATCCCCGACGCTGCTGCGGTCGATCGCGACCCTCGGCGACCAGGCGATCGTCGAGATCGAATCGAAGTCCGGTGGCCTCGCCCCGCGCGGCGGCGGCCCCGAGCTCGTCGCGCGCGCCCTCGGGGTCGACAGCGTGGGCGCGGCCGTCGCGGCGGTCGACGCCGGCATCCGGGCCCTCTACGTCATCGATCTCTCGACCGAAGGCGGATTCGGCGGGCCGGCCCTGGCGCTCCTCGGCCGCATCCGCGAGGCCCTCCATCAACGGTTGGGCCCGGGCGCGGGGGCGGTCGCGCACCACACCGGCGGTGGGGTGCGCGACCTCGCCGACGTCGCCGCGCTCGCGCGCTTCGGCGCAGCGTCGGTCGTGGTCGGCCGCGCGCTCGCGGCCCAGCGGTTCACGCTCGCCGACGCGAAGGCGGCCGCGGCATGACCGTGGCGCTCCTCTCCGACGTGCACGCGAACCTCGTGGCGCTCGAGGCCGTGCTCGCGGACCTGCCGCCGGTGGACGCGATCTGGGTGATGGGCGACACCGTCGGCTACGGCCCCGATCCGGCCGACGTGCTCGCGCTGCTGCGGGAGCGCAGCGCGGCGCTCGTCGCCGGCAACCACGATCGCGCCGTGGCCACCGGAGAGGGCCTCGAGCTGTTCAACGCGGCGGCCCGCGCGGCCGCGGAGCGCCATCGCTCGTGGCTCTCCGGAGC
>JAXDLF010000255.1:0-5698 GCA_034666765.1 Chloroflexota bacterium | reverse complement strand
GCTGCACGCCCTGCTCGACGACGCGGCCGAGAGCTACCCGGGCTCGACGGCGACGATCTTCTTCAACGCGAAGAAGTCGTACCGCTCGCTGCTGAGGGACGCGAAGCGCTTCTCCGCCGGGCTGCGGGCCCTCGGGGTGACGAAGGGCGACCGGGTCGCCATCGATCTCCCCAACTGCCCGCAGTTCCTGATCGCGTTCTTCGGCGCGCTTCGCATCGGCGCCGTGGTCGTGCCGTGCAACCCGCTGTACACGCCCCCGGAGCTGCGGCACCAGCTCGCCGACGCCGGCGCGGAGACGATCGTGGTCCTGTCGCGCGTGTACCCGGTCGTCAAGGCCGCGCGCGAAGGCACGAAGCTGCGCAACATCATCGTCACGAACATCAAGGAGGAGATGCCGCCGGTCCTCCGCACCCTGTTCACGCTCGCCAAGGAGAAGAAGGAGGGGCACCGGCAGCCGTTCGCCGGCGATCCCGGCGCGATCGCGTTCCGGACGGTCCTCGGCCTGAAGGGCGACGATTCCGCCGCGGACGTCAGTCCCGACGACGTGGCGCTGCTCCAGTACACCGGCGGCACGACCGGTACCTCGAAGGGCGCGATGCTCTCGCACCGCGCGCTCGTCGCGAACACGCTCCAGTGCAAGGCCTGGTTCGGCGGCGCGATGCGCGACGGCCAGGACGCGGTCATGGCGGTGATGCCGCTGTTCCACGTCTACGGACTCACGACCGTGATGAACTTCGCGGTCCAGTCGGGCGGCGCGATGATCCTCGAGCCCCAGCTCGATCTCGCGCACGTGCTGAAGGACACCCAGGCCCACAAGCCCACCCTGTTCCACGGGGCGCCGCGGATCTACAACGCGATCATCAACTCCCCGCTCGCGAAGAACTACGACCTCCGATCGATCGTCGCCTGCATCTCGGGCTCGGCGCCGCTGATGCTCGAGACCGCGCGCCGCTTCAAGGAGCTCACCGGCGGCAACCTGGTCGAGGGCTATGGCCTGACCGAGGCCTCGCCGGTCACGCACTGCAACCCGGTCTTCGATCCGGCGAAGAACCGCATCGGCACCATCGGCCTGCCGTTCCCCGACACCGAGAGCCGCCTGGTGGATCTGGAGACCGGCGACCGCGACGCCGCACCGGGCGAAGCCGGCGAGCTCGTCGTCCGTGGCCCGCAGCTCATGGACGGCTACTACAACAAGCCTGAGGAGACCGCGCAGGCGATCCGCGACGGCTGGCTGCACACCGGGGACATCGCCACGATCGACGCCGATGGCTACGTCGCGATCGTCGACCGCAAGAAGGAGATGATCATCGTCTCCGGATACAACGTGTACCCCCGTGAGGTCGAGGAGACGCTCGCGAAGCACGCCGCGGTCCTGGAGGGCGCGGCCATCGGCGTGCCGCATCCGATCAAGGGCGAAGAGGTCAAGGCCTTCGTCGTCCTCAAGCCCGGACAGACCGCGACGGCCGAGGAGCTCATCGCGTTCTGCCGCGAGCAGCTCGCGCCGTTCAAGGTGCCGAAGGCGATCGAGTTCCGCGACGCGCTGCCCAAGACGCTCATCGGCAAGGTGCTCCGGCGCCAGCTCGCGGAGGAGGACACCAGGAAGCGCGCGGCCGTCGCGTGATCCGCGTCGGCTAGGGCAGCGACTCCAGCGCCTCGCGTGCCCGCAGGCGATCGACGTTGAGCTGTTCCCACGGCTCGGCGGTGCGGGCGCGTCCGCCCAGCGCGCCGCGGATCCGGGTCCGGAGGAGTTCGCGCTCGGCCGGCGGCACTGCCGGGAGGAGCTCGAGGAGCGTCGGGAGCGCCGCGTCGCCGAGGCTCACGAGGTAGTACGGATCGATGCCCCGCTGCGCGTCGGACGGCAGGCCGGAGGGATCGATGAGCCGTTCGAGATCGGCGCGCGCGACGAAGGCGGAGGGCCCGATCACGTTGACCCCGAGGGCGATCAGAAGCGCGGCGCCGGCGACCGGCTGCAGCGCGAACCGCATCCGGTCCGTCACGACGCACCACCCGAGGATCAGGAGGGCCAGCGCGAGAAACACGATCGCCGCGACGGCGTAGAACCGCGGCTCCGTCCAGCCGTACGCGAGCTGGTACAGGTCCAGGCGGTACCACGCCGACACGAGGACGATCAGCGTGAGCCCCACGAGCGAGACGCCGAGGGTCGCGGTGACCCGGGACCGCGCGCGCGGCTGCAGCCCGAGGGTGAAGAGGAGCGCGCCGACCAGGGACGCGCACCCGATGAGCTCGAAGAACCCGCGCCGCGCGTACGCGCTGTACGGAAGGCCGGCCGCGTCGATCGTGTCCCGACCGCCGAAGAGATATCCGAGCTGGAGCACGACGAACGCGCCGAACAGGAGGTCCACGCACGCGAGGAGCACGGCCGCCGTTTCGATCGAGAGGCGTCCCGGCGAGCCCACCGCGGTGTGCCGGAGCGGAGGGCGGGCGAGCTTCGACAGCGCGGCCGCGGCGATCCACGCGACGAGCAGGACGAGCAGGGCTCGCGGACCCGCGTCGCGTAGCGCCTCGCGCCAGTGCACGGCGTCGACGAGATCGCCCACCCGGCGCGCGTACACCGGATCGGCGGATGCGAAGAGCACGGAGAAGACGAGAAGGAACGGGCACGCGAGCGCGGCACCGCCGGCGTACCGCGAGAGCCGTCCGGTCCGCGAGCGCACCTCGTGCGCGATCGGCCCGCCGGCCGAGCGCGCCAGCCGGGCCGGCCGGCCGGCCAGCTCGCCGATCCCGTCGGCGAGCTCGCCGACCAGCGCACGTGCGTCGAGCCGCGTGATCCGCGCGCCGCCGAGCGCGGCGATCCAGGCGGCGGCCAGGGCCGCGCTCGCGGCGGCGTCGAAGACGAGCAGGGCCGCATCCGCTCGGACGGCGCACAGTGCCGCGAAGGTCACCGCGGCCGCCGGCAGCCACCGGTCGGCGAGATCGGTCCGTCTCGTTCGCGGGCGCAGCCACCATCCGAGTGCCAGGAACAGCGCGGTCGCCACCAGGACGTTCACGCCCGCGGCTCGCGCGAAGAAGAGCTGCTGCCAGACGAGGCCGAACAGCAGGGCCGCGAGGAGCGTCGCGACCGGTCGGGGCACCGGCGCAATGCTGCTCACCGAGCGTGTCGCGTGTCATCCCACGTGTGAGACGACAGTGAGATGCCGGCGGAGTAGCGTTCCGCGCGATGCGGCTACAGGATCACGAGCGCGTCTCCCGCGCGATCCGCACGCTCCGGGGCGACCGCTCGCTCGACTCGCTCGTCGACCGGATCTACGAGATCACCGAGGGGTCCGTCGCCCTCGATCGCGCGACGCTCCAGCGCGTGGCGACCGGCCGGACGCGGGTCACGCGGGCGATCGACAGCCCGGAAGACTGCGTGCGGCTGTACTTCGCGCTCATGATCATCGGCTGCGACGAGGAGCTCACGCTGGCCCAGATCGTGGGGGAAGGTCGCACGATGCTCGCGGGATTCGTCGGCGACCCCCTGGCCACGCTCGTGTTCGCCGACCTGCGCCGGACCCTGCCGAAGCTGACGGACCTGCGAGCCCTCCGGGAGTACCTCGAGGAAGGATTGCGGATATGGCTACCGAAGTGAACGGCACCGTGGTGCCGGCCGAGAGCAACACCCTGCGGTCGGAGGAGGAGCGGCTGCGCGCCATGCTCGCCGAGCGCCTGGGCATCGACACGCGGATCGCATCGCTGCCCGGGACCCGGGCGCTCCTGGTCAGCCCGCTGTCCGCCGGACGCCCGAAGGGCCTCGTCGTCGACGAATCGGTGAGCGCCGCCGAGCGGATCTCGCTCTACGTTCATCTCGCGGCGCACATCGCGCTCAAGCACGACCTGCCGCTCGTCACGATCGTCGAGTCGCGTGGCGTACCCACCTCGGGCGACGCGAACGGCCATCGCGACGCGGACCAGCTCGCGCAGGCGATGTGGTGGGGCACGGCGGCCCGGGCCGAGCTCTGGCCCGGGCGGCGCTCGCGGATCCTCCGGCCGCTCCTCGCGAGCCGGGCGGGACGCCTCGGCCTGCGCGTCCTCCTGCTCGTGCTGCGCCGGCTCTACTACGCGGTGCGCGCCCATCGCCTGCTGGAAGGGTCCGTCGTCGCGCGCTGGCTTCGCGACGCGCTCTGCGTCACCGCGGTGGTGTGCGCCGCGCCCGAGCTCGCCGCCGGACGCCCGCGCCGCTACGTCACCGCGTAGAGCTGCCACTCCTGGGGGACGCCCTTGAGCGGCTTGCGGCCACGATCGACGAACTGGAGATCCGATCCGGTGACGAGCTCCTTCACCGTGCTCGAGCAGAGGATCTCGCCGCTGCCGGCCTCGGCCTCGATGCGGGCCGCGATGTGCACCGCGATGCCGCCGATCTCGTTCCCGCGGAGCTCGATCTCGCCGGCGTGGAGTCCCGAGCGGATGTCGATCCCCGCCGCGCGCAGCCGGTCGCGGATCGCCTGGGCGCAGCGGATCGCGCGCGCCGGACCGTCGAACGTCGCGAGCACGCCGTCGCCCGTCGCGCGATGCAGCCGTCCGCGGAACGCTTCGAGCTGGGCCCGAACGATCTCGTCGTGCGTGTCGAGCACCTCGCGCCACTTGTGGTCGCCGAGCGCCGCGGCGAGCGTCGTCGAGCCGACCATATCCGTGAGCAGCACGGTCGCGAGCACGCGGTCGACGTCCTGCGCGCGCCGCGTGCCGGTGACGAGCTCTTCGATCTCGCTCAGGATCGCGTCGGTGTCGCCGAGGTACACGAATCCGTCGACGCCCTCGAGCTCGACGAGCTTCGCCCCTTCGATGTGCGTGGCCAGATAGCGTCCGAGCTCGATCGGGAAGAATCGGAACTCCTTGCGATGCATGACGAGCGTCGGGACGTGGATCGTCGAGAGGACGTGGCGCACGTCGACGCCGAACACGAGCGCGGCCATGGCCGTGCTGCGGCCGGGGCTCGCGCTCATGCGCTGGTAGCGGGCCCACCACTGCGTGTACCGCTCGTCGTTCGCGACGGACGGGCTGAACGCGTCCGCCACGCCGCCGGTGCCCCAGGTCTCCTTCGTGCGAGCCAGAAACCGCTTGACCTCGTCGGCGTCGAGGCCCATCGGGTAGTCGGGTCCGCGCATGAGCCTCGCGCCGGTGTTCACGAGGACGAGCGACTGCACGCGCTGGGGCTGGGTCGCCGCGAAAAGGCACGCGAGCGGGCCGCTGTCGCCGACGCCCACGATGGTCGCGCGCTGCGAGCCGACGGCATCCATGACCGCGAGAATGTCGTCGGCCCAATCCTCCCACGTCGGATCGGCGACCTGGAGCGGATCGGACGCACCGGAGCCGCGCTTGTCGAACACGATGAGCCGGCCCATCGTCGCGAGCCGCCGCAGCATCGCGGCGAAGCGCGGCTCTTCCCATCGGCCGTCGACGTGGCTGAACCACGCGGACATGAACACGATGTCCCGCGGACCATCGCCGAGCGTTTGGTACGCGATGTAGTCGTCGCCGCAGCGCGCGTAGCGGGTCTCGGGCGTAGCCATCGCTGATCGAGAGGCTAGCGTGCCGCTGCCCTAGGGTACGGCCGTGCCCCCTGCCACCATCGTCTCGAGCGGAAACGGCCGCGCGGCACTTCCGACCGGCGTCCGGCTCCTGGCCCGAGGCGCGAGCGCGCTCGACGCGGTCGAGGCGTGCGCGCGCATCGTCGAGGCGGACCCGGCGGACGAGACCGTCG
>JAXDLF010000254.1:0-13222 GCA_034666765.1 Chloroflexota bacterium | reverse complement strand
CACGAGAGACAGCCGATGACCAGGATGAGCGTGAACAGGTCGCTTCCGATCACCGTCACGACAACGAGGACCAGGAAGAAGCCCGGGATCGCGAGCATGCCGTCGGTGAGCCGCATGAGGATCGTGTCGGTCCAGCCGCCGTAGAACCCCGCGACGCCGCCGACGACCATGCCGGCGAGGAGGGCGGTGAGCATGGCCGCGACGCCGACGATCAAGGTCACCTGCCCGCCGTGCGCGAGCCGGCTCAGCACGTCGCGCCCGAGCTCGTCGGTGCCCAGGGGATGCGCACCACTCGGGCCGGCGAGCGAGTGGGCGGGATCGGTCGCCTCCGGCGGGATCGTCCAGACGAGCGGGAACACGAACGCGAACAGCGTGATCACGATGAGGGTGACGAGCGCAGCGCGCCCGGGTGCGCTCACGCGAGGCGGATCCGGGGATCGAGCCGCACATAGAGGAGGTCGACGATCATGCTCGTCGCGACGGCGATCGCCGCGATCACCACGACGAGCCCGGTCACGAGCGGGTAGTCGCGACCGTTCGCCGCGTCCAGCGCGAGGCGTCCCATCCCCGGCCAGCCGAAGACGGCCTCGGTGACGACGGTGCCTCCGAGCAGCCGGGGGACGAGCGCCCCGACGGCGCTGACGACGGGGATGAGCGCGTTGGGCAGCCCGTGCCGCCCGAGGACGACGCGCAGGCTCAGGCCCTTCGCCGTCGCCGTCCGCATGTACTCGGTTCCCAACACGTCGATCAGTGACGAGCGCATGAACCGGACGACCGTCGGAAGGATCGTGGTCGTCAGCGCGACGGTGGGCAGCACCAGGTGCGCGAGACGATCGCCGAACGAACCGTCGGCGACCGAGGCGATGCCCGCGGAGGGAAGCACATGCAGGCTCACGGCGAAGATGAGGATCAGCACGATCCCGAGCCAGAACACCGGAACGGCGAGCCCGATCGCGCTGGCGAGGCTCAGGACGTGGTCCATCCAGGTATCCCGCCGCAGCGCCTGGAAGATCCCCATCGGCAACCCGAGCAGGCACGCCAGGAGCAGCGCGGCTCCCGCGAGCGTCAGCGTGTTCGGGAGGCGCTCGGCGACGAGCACCCCGACCGGCTGGTCGGTGTTCAACGACGTGCCGAGATCGCCGCGCACCGCCCCGCCGAGCCATGTCGCGTAGCGCTCGCCGACCGGCCGATCCAGACCCATTGCCTTGATCAGCACGGCGCGCTGCTCGGGGGTGGCCTGCATGTTCGAGATCGACGCAGGCCCCCCTGGTGCGAGGTTGACGAAGAAGAAGGTGAGCGCGCTCGTGAAGAGAATCACGAGCGCGCCCGACACGATGCGGCGTGCGAGAAATGCGCCTACTTCTTCGCCAAGAACCACTCGCCGATGTAGTGCATGCCGTCCCGGAGCCCGAGGTCAGGGACCCCATGCAACGACGAGCTCAGGACATCGATCTCCTGCGGATACCAGAGGAACAGGTACGGCAGGTTGTCGGCCATGTAGGTCTGCAGCTCCTTGTAGACGCCCTTGCGCTTCTCGAGGTCGCTCGTGGACTGTCCGCGCACGAGGATCTCGTCGAGCTTCGCGTCCTTGAATCCCGGGATGTTGAAGCCGGCCCCAGCGGTGCTGGAGTGGTAATACGGGAAGACGTCCGGGTCGCTCGGGTAGATCCACCAGTTCACGGTCGCGGTGTAGTCACGGCGCACGACGACCTTCTGGATGTACGAGTTCCACTCCATGGTGTTGAGGTCGGCGACGATACCGACCTTCTTCAGATCCTGCTGGATGAGCGCGTTCACGGGCTCGAGCGGGCCCTTCTGCCCGACGTCCATCGTGAACCGGAACGGCTTCCCGTCCTTCACGACGACGCCATCGGGGCCGGCGATCCATCCGGCTTCGGCAAGCAGCGCCTTCGCCTTGGCCGCGTCGTAGGGATACCGAGACTCGAGTGACGGGTCGTAGAAGGCCTTGAGCGCCGGCGAGATCGCCGAGTTGGCGATCGAGCCGTAGCCGCGCTCCACGGCGTTGATGATCGCCTTGCGGTCGATCGCGTACTCGATGGCCTGACGCACCTTCGTGTCGGTGAACCGGGCGTCGACCTGGTTGAGGGCGAGCCAGTAGTACTGCACGAGCGGCCTCGCCGCCACGACGAGGTTCGATGCGCTCTTCACGCGATCGACCGCCGCCTTGTCGTCCAGGAGCATGATCCCGATGTCTCCGGACAGCGCCTGCGCGATCTGCGTGTTCGGATCGGGGACGACCGAGAACACGACCCGGTCGAGGTAGGCCTTCGGGCCGAAGTAGTTGTCGTTGCGAACGAGCGTCACGTTCTGACCGGCCGTGTACTTCTCGACCTTGAACGGGCCGGTGCTCACCGGAATGCCCTTGTTGAACGACGTCGTCTTCAGCGGGTCCGCCGCGAGCACGTGCTTGGGTAGCAGGCCGGCGTTGTAGGCGAGGTACGACGGGAGTGCCGCGAAGGGCCGCGAGAGGTCGAACCGGGCCGTCTTCGGGTCCACCACGACGACCGTCTTGACGGCCGAGAAGTTGCCCGCGCTGTTCGCGGCCAGCTCCTTCTTCAGGACCACGTCGTTGAACGTGAAGGCGACGTCATCGGCGCTGAACGCATGGCCGTCGCTCCACTTGACGCCCTCGCGCAGGTGGAACGTCCAGCTGAGGCCATCCGCGGAGGTCTCCCAGCTCGTGGCCAGATCGGCCGCCGGAGCGAGGTCCTTGCCCGGCTTCGTGAGGCCGTCGAAGAGCACGCGGTTGACGAACACGGACTCCACGAACGCGTTCGGGCTCCAGGGATTGAGCGTCGGATCGGCGACGATCGGGATCGTGACGGTGCCGCCACTGACCGGCACCGCGGCCGCCTGCGACGACGACGCGCTCGGGGTGCCGCTACTCGTACACGCGGACGCGAGGACGACGACGGTGAGTGCGAGTGCCGCGGTGAGCCGCGAGAACGCTCTACCGAATGACATGGGTCCCTCCCACGCGAATGTCGTGACACGAACGCGCTGAATCGAATGACGACGTAGCGCCGAGCCCGCAACATCGAGTACGTTGTCGACGAGAAAATTCACCCGCGTCGGCGATCGTCGATCGCAACGTGGCGGAGGAGTCGAGCGAATGCGCGGCGCGTGGTACGACGTTCCGGGTCCGGCCGCGGACGTACTCGTCGTTGGCGAAACCGAGCGTCCGGTGCCGGGTCCCGGTCAGGTCCTCGTGCGGATGCACGCCTCGGGCGTGAACCCGGCCGACGTCCGCCGCCGCGCGGGCTGGTCCGGCGCCGGATTCACGGGCTCGACGCGGCGGGTCGTCCCACACAGCGACGGCGCCGGCGTGGTCGCGGACGTCGGCCCCGGCGTCGATCCGAGCTGGCGCGACCGGCGGGTATGGCTGTGGAACGCGGGCGGGGCGCAGTTCTACGGATTCCCCGAGGAGGGCACGGACGCCGGGACCGCGAGCGAATACGTCGCGGTCCCGATCCGCTTCGTCGCGGAGCTCCCCGACGAGGTCAGCTTCGACGTGGGCGCCTGCCTCGGTGGCCCCGCGTGCACCGCGCACTTCGTGGTCTTCGCCGACGGCGACGTACGCGGGAAGACCGTGCTCGTCCAGGGTGCGACCGGGGCGGTCAGCGAGCTTGCGGTCCAGCTCGCGTCCGACGCCGGCGCCACGGTCATCGCGACGGTCGGCTCGAGCGATAAGGTCGCCCGTGCGAAGGCCGCCGGCGCGCACCACGTCATCGACCGTTCGCGAGAGGATGTCGCCGCAGCCGTCCTCGCGGTCGCCCCGGGCGGCGTCGACCGGCTCATCGAGGTCGAGTTCGGCCTGAACGTCGTGGCCGACGCGCGCGTGATCAAGGCGAACGGGATCATCGCCACCTACTCGTCGCCGAGCGTGCGCGAACCGGTGCTCCCCTACTACGAGCTCCAGCGCAAAGGCGTGACCGTTCGCTTCGTGCAGGCCTATATCCTTCCTCCCACCCATCGACGACAGTCGATCGACGGAGTGAATCGCGCGCTTCGAGAGCATCGCCTTCGACCGACGATCGCCGCTCGGTTCCCGCTGTCGGAGATCGCCGCCGCGCATGAGCTCGTCGAGAGCCATCGGGCGGTCGGGAACGTCGTGATCGCGATCTGAGGCTCTACCGGAACCACACCTCCTCCAGGACGCGCATGACGTTGCCACCGATCGCTTTCGCGATGTCGCCGTCGGAATACCCGTGCGTGACCAGCCAGCGAACGATGTTCGGGAACGCCTCTCCGGGATTCTCGATGCCGTCGACGAACTCGACCTCCTCGAACTCCTGCTTGCCGTGGGCGGCCTTGATCGACAGCTGACGGGCGAAGAAGTGGTGGAGGCCGACGTGGTCGCCAAACAGGGTGTCCGGGCCGAACGCGACGTGCTCGATGCCGACGAGGCCGGCGCAGTACTCGAAGTGCTCCATGAATCCGTCGAGGTTGTGCTTGGGGTTCTTCTTCGTGAGCGTCGTGTGCGGCGCGGCCTCGATGCCGATGACTCCGCCCTTCGCCGCGCACGCCTTGATCACCTCGTCAGGCTTCATGCGCTTCGTGTTCCACAGCGCTCGGGCGCCCGCGTGCGTGATGAAGATGGGGCCGTCGCTCGCCTCGATCGTGTCGAGCGAGGTCTGGTCCCCGGAATGCGAGATGTCGATCGCGATCCCGAGCTTGTTCATGCGGCGGACCGCTTGCCGGCCGAACTCGGTGAGCCCGCCGTCGCGTGTCTCGCGGAGGCCCGAGCCCAGCGTGTTCGCTTCGCTGTACGCGATGCCCGACGAGCGGATGCCGAGGCCGTAGAGGATGTCGAGGCGGTCGACCTCGTTCTCGATCGCGGTGGCGGCCTCGAGGGAGGCGATGAACGCGATCTGGCCGTTCTGCTTCGCGCGCCGGATGTCGTCGAGGCTCTCGCCGCGCACGATGAAGTCCTGGTGCGCGATGTCCGACAGGCGCATCCCGAGGTCGTAGATCATGTCGTCGAACTTCCAGCCCGCCTTGGACGTGATCGTCGCCGTTCCGTCCATGAGGCAGTCGAACACGGCGTCGAGACCGGAGCGCGCCATCCCGGCGTACCCGGTCCAGTCGCGGCCCTGGCGGCGGTACTCGGCAAGATCGCCGAAGTCCTTCGGCACGATGAAGCAGTGGTCGTGGAGCGAGACGGCGTCGTTCTCGGTCAGGAGCCGCTGCACGCGCTGCTCCTGCTCGGCGCTGACGGCGACGGGCGTCGACCGCACCCGGTCGAGCTCAAGAGCGAGCTCGAATTCGCGGTAGTCGGTCCCGGGCTCGAGGTACTGGAACGATGTGTAGCCCGCGTACTTCGTTGGCTTGGTGCCGGTCTTCTCAGTCGTTCGTGTGCTCATTTCTTCAACCACCACTCTCCGATGTAGTGCATTCCGTCGCGAAGGTTAAGCTCGGCGACCCCACGCAGCGACGCGCTCAGGACGTCGACCTCCTGCGGGTACCAGAGGTACAGGTACGGAAGGTTGTCGGCCAGGTAGGTCTGGAGCTGCTTGTACGCCGTCTTGCGGCCCTCGAGATCCGCCGCGCTCTGGCCCTGCGTGAGCAGGTCGTCGAGCTTCGGGTCGCGGTACTTCGGGATGTTGAAGCCCTTATCGGCGGTGCTCGAGTGGTAATACGGGAAGACATCCGGGTCGCTCGGATAGACCCACCAGCTGACCGCGGCCGTGTAGTTCTTCGTCACGTACACGCTGTCCCGGTAGGTCGTGAAGTCCACCGTGTTCAGATCGGCGACGACCCCGACCTTTTTCAGGTCCTGCTGCACGAGCGCGCTCACCGCGCCGAAGAGGGGGCCGTCCGTGATCATCGTGAACTTGAATGGCTTGCCGCCCTTGGTCAGGACGCCGTCGGCGCCGGCCGTCCAGCCGGCCTCGGTCAGGAGCGCCTTCGCCTTGTCGAGGTCTCGGGGGTATCGCGACTCGAACGACGAGTCGTAGTACGCCTTGAGGGCGGGCGTGATCGCCGTGTTCGCGATGGACGCGTAGCCGAGGAACACCGAATCGATGATCGCCTTGCGGTCGATCGCGTAGACGAAGGCCTGGCGTACACGGACGTCCCGGAAGCGCTCGTCGTCCTGGTTCAGGGCGAGCCACCAGTACTGGACGAGCGCACGTGGCGCGACGGTGAGGTTCGAGGCGCTCTTCACCCGGGCGACGGCGGCCTTGTTGTCCAGGACCATCGCCTGGATCTCCCCCGACAGCGCCTGGGCGAGCTGCGTGTTCACGTCAGGGATCACCGTGAAGAAGATCCTGTCGAGATAGGGCTTCGGTCCGAAGTAGTTCTCGTTCCGGACGAGCGTGATGCCCTGCCCGGCGGCGTACTTCTCGACCTTGAACGGTCCGGTGGTCACCGGAATGCCCTTGTTGAACGTGTTGGTCTTGAGGGGGTCCGCCGCGAGGATGTGCTTCGGGACCATGCCCGCGTTGTACCCAAGGAACGAGGCCAGGGCGGCGAAGCGTCGCGTGAGGTTGAACCGCACCGTCTTCGGGTCGACGACGGTCACGGACGACACTGCCGAGAAGTTACCGGCGTTCTGCGCGCCGAGCTCCTTCTTCAGGACGATGTCGTTGAACGTGAAGGCCACATCGTCGGCCGTGAACGGCTGCCCGTCGCTCCACTTCACGCCTTCGCGGAGATGGAAGGTCCACGCGAGGCCGTCCGACGAGGTCTCCCAGCTCGTCGCGAGATCCGGCGCCGGCGCGAGGTCGCGCCCGGGCTTCGTGAGCCCATCGAAGATGACGCGGTTCACGAAGATGGACTCGACGAACGCGTTCGGGCTCCAGGGGTTGAGCGTCGGGTCGGCCTGGATGGGGATGGTCACCGTGCCGCCGACCGTCGGTGTCTCTCCGGCAGCCGAGCCGCTGGGCGCGGCGGTCGTTCCGCCGCTCGTGCACGCAGACACGATGACGAGCGCCGCGAGCAGGGACAGGGAGCGGCGAGCGAACGTACGCATCACGAACGTCCCCCGATCTCGAGGTCCTCGAGCTTCGCGCCGGCGACCATCTTCGGCGGCGTCATGTACGCGTGACGGCTGTGGCTGAGGCCGAGCGCGAGCGTGGCCTCGGCGATCTTCAGCCCCGCCTTCGCCGGGTTCACCACGGGAACGCCGAGCTCGGCGGTCATCTGCTCGGCGACGTCGAGGAAGCCCATGCTCATGCACCCGAGCACGAGCACGTCGGCGCCGTCCTGCTCCACCGCCGCGCGGCCCTGCACGAGCATCCGCTCGAGGGCGGCGCCATGATCCTCGTTCAGTCCGATGACCGAGGTCTCGATGTACCGCACGGACGCGAGCGCGTCGAGCGCGCCGGCGTCCCAGACGAGGCGGCGCAACGCCGGGACGATGCTCGCGGTCACGGTGACGATGCTGAAGCGGTGCCCCAGCGTTGTCGCGAGTGCGATGGACGCGGCTGCTGGACCGACGACGAGCATGTCGCTGATCTCGCGAAGGCCGTCCAACCCCGGATCACCGAAGCACCCGAGGATCGCGGCGTCATTGCCCTCGGCCTCGATCTTCGCGAGCAGCTTCGCGGTCGGGGGAATCGAAAGGTATTCCTCGTAGTTCGACTCGATCGACGCGGGCCCGGAGTCCACGGTGCGGACCTGGACGTCCGTGCCGACGGCGCTCCACTCGCGCAGCTTCTGCTGCCTCCGAGCAACTTCAGCGGACCCGAGACTCGTCAGGTGCATCGGTCCGGGGATGAGATAGACGATGCGCGAGGTCGTCGACTTCGCCGCCTGCTGGTCGGTCCGCGAGAGAACGCTGGTCATCGTGATGCCTCCTCGATGGTGATCTCCGCGATCGTCGCCTTGAGGGCGTCGACGCTCCTGCGCGCGAGCGCAGGGGTGTAGCCGCGGTTCCACTGCGGGAGCGCCGGACGCGTCAACCGGTCGAGCACGCGGTCGCAGCGCGCCGCGTCCGGGATGTAGGGATCGCCGTTGACCATCACCGTTGGGACGAAGCCGACGCGCATGCCCGCGCGCGATCGGGTCGGGGGTGCGACGGTGAGGACAACGGACTCGAGCATCTCCTCGGCGCCGAACGGATTGCGGAACGGCGCGAGCGGCATGTCGAGCGACAGCGTCTGCTCCGGCTCGGCCGCGGCGTCAGGCGGCATCGCGACCGCCGGCCCTTCGCCGAGGTGGCCCCAGCTGTGGAACACGTAGTTGCCCAGCGAGTAGGCGATGAGCGCGCCGCGGTATCGCTCGATCGGATGGACGACGTGGGGGTGGTGGCCGACGATCAGGTCCGCGCCGGCGTCGACCAGCGCGTGCGCGAGCGGCCGCTGGTATTCGGCGAGGATGCCGTACGACCGCGCGGCGAACCCGTGGGGAATCCCCCAGTGGAGCGCGACCACAACGAGCCGGGCGTCCTTGCGCACCGCGCGGATCGCCGCGCACGCGGCCTCGACATCGGCCTGGTACGACTCGGTGTGCACGAACGGCGCGCCGCCGGGCTGTTCGGCCTGGAGCGCCGGATCGATCGCGACGCTCTGGCGCACCCTGACCCCCGCGACGCCGGGACGATCCTCGGTGGCCGCGAATCCCGGTGGGAGCGCCGCACACAGCCCGACGAAGGCGACCGCGCCGTGCGGCGTTGGGCGGACCACCGCTCGAAGCGCGTCCGAGCAGTTGCGGCCCGCGCCAACCGCGTCCACATTTGCCGCCGCCAGTACCTCGAGGGTCTGCGCCAGCCCCGCCGGGCCGTAGTCGAGCATGTGATTGTTGGCCAGCGTCACGACGTCGAAGCCGAACGCCAACACGTCCGCGACACGGTCAGGGTGCGCCCGGTGCGTGGCCGCCTTCTCCGCCCGCGCGCCGCGGGTGGTGAGGGGTGTCTCCAGGTTGCCGAACCCGATCGTCGCGCCGCGCATCAGCCCGCGCAGCCGTTCGTCGTGCGCCGTTACCGCGCGCAGTGGGGCGACATCGCCGGCGATAGCGAGCCACGGTGCGTCGGTCTCGGGACCGCGCGTCATCCTCGCGCTCCGTGCCCGCCTGAGTCGCCTAGCGGTGAGGCCGAGCTACCCGTTGTCGCATCCCCCTCGCGAATTCGGAAATAATATATTCTCCGTGGCACACTGCAAGGGCCAATGCGCGAACAAGGCACAATTCAGGCGGTGAGCTCACCTGGCCAGCATTAGGAAACCGATCCCGGCGCGGCGCGCGGCATCAACCGATCGCGCTCCGTTGGCGACCTCGCGTTTCACCAAGAAGGACATCGTCGTCGCGGCGATCCGCAACGAGATCACCAAGGGCCAGCTCGCCGCGGGCACGCGCCTTCGTCAGCACGAGGTCGCGACGCGGCTGCGGGTCAGCCCGACGCCCGTGCGGGAGGCCTTCAGCGTGCTCGCCCTTGAGGGCCTGGTCGAGTGGGACGCCTATCGCGGCGTAACGGTCGCGCGAGACCTGCGAGGCAGCCTGACCCTCGCGGACCTCTTCGAGCTCCGCGGCGCCCTCGAGGTGTTGGCCGTCCGCGTCGGCGCCATCAACCCCGACCCGGCCGCGATCCGCGAGCTCGAGGACGCCGAAGCCGAGGCGCAGCGAGCGGAGCGCGCGTCCGACATGACTCGGTGGCCGCTCGCGAACTCCCGCTTCCACGCCGGACTCGTGCAGCTCGCGCGCTCGGACCTGCTCACGCAGCTCATGGGCATCATCCTGCGGGCATCGATGTTCTTTCCGAGCATTCAGAATCTGCGGGTGCAGAGCCAGCACGAGGCGATCATCAGGGCGCTGAAGGCGCGCAACGCGGACCTGGCCGTGAAGCTCGTGGCCGCACATGCGAAGTCGAATGTCACGAAGGCTCGCCGAGAGACGGCGCCGGGCTCGCGCGCGAAAACCGGGGCGCGCCCGGATCGCCTGGCGTCGCGCGCTCGCGCGCGCCGCGAGGCGTAGGCGCGACGCCGTCGCGCGGGAGCATGCCCATCTGGGGATTCCGCAAGGTGCGGGCGCGGGGTCTCAATGCCGCGAGCCGCGTCTACGGGCCGAGGGCTGCGCCTGCGCTGAGCTTGAGGATCGTCTGACGCTCGGACTCGGGTGGGCTTCACATCACAGACCGAGTGGTTCTTCGTCGTCGGGGGCGCGATCCTTGGCCTGGTCGTCGGCATCACGAGTTGGCATTTCAACCTGAGGACGTGGACGATGACGGCCGTCGTCGTTCTCCTGCAATTGGTGTCATTCGGGCTCGGCGTGTGGAGCGTCCAAGTCTCGCTCCCACATCATCTCGGAGGCTGACCGAGAGGACCCCACCCCCAGGCTTCGCGACTTGGAGAGTCGATCGGCCGCGTAGGTGGAGAACCGCCAACACCGTCGCCCGACCCTTGAACGCTTCCGCGATCTGGCGTCCGTGCGCCCGGGTCGTCGGGTGCAGGCGCGTTCTCGGTGCGGACGCCTGCTGCCTGACTCGCCTCGCCGGCCGCAGGTTTGTGGATAACTCCGGACGTGGGTATTAGTAACCATAACTATACTCGGCCGCCATCGCACTCGTGCAACGCTCGGAGCAGCGAGCGATGGGGAGAAGATTGATGCCACCAGCTGGGACATCGCGGCCATCTCGCCGGACCGCCGCGGCGGCGCTACCCGCATTCCGGCGTCGGGTTCCTGAAGACATCCCCTTCCTGCCCTCGATGGTGGTGCAGCGACTAAAGATCGACCCTGAATTCGAGCGCCAGATCAAGCCCGGCGGGCGGCTCGCTTCCCTTTTGGACAATCCCCCACTGCTTGACGCGAGCGCAACCCGGATGATGGATGGGCGCCTGGTGCCCGTGATCCTGGCGGTGGTTCGCGACAAGCAGGGAGACACGAGTGCCGGAATCCTCGTCCGACTGCTCCAGGGCACCGACCTGCGCGACGCAAGCCACACCAACGTCCGCGGCGGCGTGTTGCTGCGTTTGCCGGCACGCATGCCCGAGGACTGGGCCAACCCGGTCAACGGCACGATCGAGTTGCTCGGCCTCACGCCTCCGTTCAGGCAGAACGTCACCGTGCCCGCCCGTACCCAGCATGTCGTCGTCGAGATCCTGATCGACGCGCTGCCGGCCCCGCGCCTGATGCAATCGAGTTCCGCGCACATGCTCTCGATCCCGATCGCCGACAACCCGCTCGACCGCTTGCCGGGGGATTTCTCCACCGCCCTGTGCGCCGATCTGCACACCGTGCTCTCCGCGGCCGCCAACGATCCGATCCTAGGATCGGCGACTGGAGGAACCGGATTCCCTGGCACCCGTCTGCCGCTGATCAAGCGCCTCACCATTCCAAGGATCGGCGACCAGACTGCGCCGAACGTCGCGCCGCAGCGCTACCTCGTGCGCGTGCGTCAAGAGTGGAACTTCCTCTCGTACACGCTGGGTGAGCTCAGTGAGATCGCCTCGCTGGATCCTGGCGAGATCGTGAAAGTCGCCGAGCGGGTGGCGGAACAAACCCAGAACAGCGTCGAGCAGGTCTTGCGCGAGTCGCTGGCCGTCGGGCACATCGTCCAACATCAGCTCAGTAGCGTGGATACGCTGGTAAGCAACACGGCCTCGACCGCCAACGCGATCGCGGCGAGCGGACTGGGTGGCGGCGGATTTGGGGTGCTCGCCGGCGCTGGTGCCGGAGCTGGGATCGGCGCACTGGTCGGCGGGCCGATCGGCGCGGTGGTCGGCGGGGTCGCGGGCGCTCTCTTCGGAGGCCTCTTTGGCGGCGGCGGACCGCTGGGTGCTGCCGCCACGCCGGTGGCGACCGTCACCAACACGATCGCCCGCACCACCAGCGACACGTCC
The DNA here is from genome assembly GCA_034666765.1 of Chloroflexota bacterium. Taxonomy (GTDB): domain Bacteria; phylum Chloroflexota; class Limnocylindria; order P2-11E; family P2-11E; genus UBA4735. Next base: position 1,427 of record JAXDLF010000254.1, on the reverse strand, counting down.
CTTTTGGTCAACTCGCTGCTCCAAAGCAGCCAGAGCAGCGTGAATCAGGCGATCCGCACACTCAGCAGCACCGCGCGCTCGTTGCAACGCGCGACCGACCAGGTCTCTCCTCTGCTGTCGCGCGTGACCAACCTGGTGCGCTGGACGTTGTACGAGAACTACGCGGTCTGCACCAAGATGGAAGATGTGCTCGAGATCCAGGCCACGCGAATCACCGCGGTCGTCGGCACCAACCTCCCGCTCTTTGGCGATCAGGACATCGTCGACTACGAGCGGATCTTCTCGCCGCGGCTGCTGGAAGGAAAGCTCCGGCCGCACTTCGACACCCTGCGTCGCGCGATCGCCGCCAAGAACGCGGCGATCATGCCGGTGTCCCTGATCCGGGTGTGGCTGGATTACTCCGCCGCGCACGCCGGCGCCGACTTCACCATCACGGTGCCCGGGATCGCTGACTCCTTGCGGATCGAGCTTCGGCCCGGCACAACCCGGGCCTACGGCTTCCTGCGCGCGCCCACTCCCCTGAGCGTGCCACCCAGCGGTGCGTTGGGCACAGCGGCTCTGACCCTCTCGTTCCGCTCGGACCTGGCCGACCCACCGGTGACGATCTCTTTCCCATTTCCGATCACCATCCCGCCGACCAATGGCACCGTGAACGTCGGCCGGATCACGTTGGGCTACGAGTCCGTCCCCGGCTCAGACAACTTCCAGGAGCATCAGTTCACCGGCATGGTCGTGACCAACGCGAGTGGCGGCGTGACCCTGGTGTCGCAAACCGTCGCGCTGGTCGTGCCCCGAGCCGCAGTGTTCACTGAGTTCGACCCGCTCTTCATCCACATCAATCGCAACCGCGAGTACTACTTCGGCCTGCTCTGCCAGGCGGCCCTCGCCGAGCCCAGCCTGCGCGACGACGCGCCGCAGCTGGCCGCATTTGACGGCAACAGCCCACTGTGGCGGTTGCCGATCATCGGCTTCGAAGGAGATCGGGCGCTGATCCTGAAGTCCCCGGCTGCGAACGACCCCAACGTCGCCAAGTTCAAGCTGGACGAAGGCGCTGCGAGCCTGGTTCAGCTCGCCTCACCGGGTGCGTACAGCGAGGCGCTCCAGGGCGTGCTGCAGCTCACCGACGCGATCGGCATGTTGCATCCCGCACTCCTGCCCGTGCCCGCGCCGGCGGTACCGCCGATCGCGCTCATTGATCTGACCGGCAAGACCATCCCGGGTCTCGGCGGTGGCGCCGGGGGTAGCGGCGGAGGCAGCATCATCAAAACGATCCCGCTGTCGACGAGCGCGCTCGGAGCCGCGACCCTCACCAGTCTCCTCGGCGGCACCGGTAGCCCGCAGTTCACCATCGACAACGCCCGGCTTACCGCCCTGGGGATCGATCCGGCGAAGGTCGACCGGGTGATCGGCGTCGACGTGACTCCGCT
>JAXDLF010000253.1:0-5934 GCA_034666765.1 Chloroflexota bacterium | reverse complement strand
CCTTGACGTGCGAGATCGCCTCGATCGTCTGCGGCTGCACGCCGTCGTCGGCGGCGACCACGAGGATCGCGACGTCCGCGACCTGCGCGCCACGGGCGCGCATCGCGGTGAACGCTTCGTGACCGGGCGTGTCGAGGAACGTGACCTTCCGGCCCGAGTGCTCGATCTGGTAGGCACCGATGTGCGGGGTGATGCCGCCGGCCTCGCGCGCGGTGACGTTGGTCTCGCGGATCGCGTCGAGCAGGCTCGTCTTGCCGTGGTCGACGTGGCCGACGATCGTCACGACGGGCGGGCGCGTGATCATCTTCGACTCGTCGTCGTCGGTCCAGAGGATCTCCTTGCCGACGGGGAGCTGCTCCTCGGTCTCCTCGACCGGTGCGGCGATCTCCTCCTCGGGAATGACCTCGAGACCGAGCTCACCCGCGACGAGCGACGCCGTCTCGAAGTCGATGGTCTGGTTGATGGTCGCCATGACGCCCATGTTCACCAGCGCGCGGATGACGTCGACGATCGAGAGGTCGAGGGTCTGCGCGAGCTCGCCCACCTGCATCGTCTTGGGCAGCGAGACCGGCGCACCGCCGTCGGGGAGGACGGCGACCGCTGTCGGCGCCTCGGCGATCGGGGCCTGCGGCGCGGTGTTGCCGCGCGATGGGCGGCGGCGCGGGCGCGGTCCACGTTGCGGCGGGAACCGCCGCGGTCTTGCCTTCGGCATTACGTCCTCCTCCTTGTCAACCCTGCGGCTTCGGTCGGGGAAGCCCTCCCTCGCCGGTCCTTCTAGTTTCCGCTCCGGCGGCAAGCTCGTCCCGCAGCCGCAGCTTGGTTGCCTCGTCGATCGTCACCTCGAGGGCCCGCCCGAGCGAGCCTTCGTCGATGCCGCGCAACAAGCACGCGTCATCGGGGCACAGATACGCTCCCCGTCCCGGTGCCTTCCCCCGCAGGTCCACCGAGAGCCTGCCGTCCGCGTCCCGGACGACCCTGATGAGCTCGCGCTTCGCCCTGACCTGACGGCACGCCACGCAGGTCCGCCGCGGGACGGCCCTAGCGACGATCCTTCTTCTTCTTACCGCCGAGCAGCGCGCGGTCCTCGTCCTCGAGCTCGTCCTCGTCGGCCGCCAGCGACTCAGCCTCGACCTCCGCGACGAGGTCGTGCCGGATCGCCTCCTGGTCCTCTTCGACCGCGACGGCGGCGGGCTCCGCCTCGACCGCCACGGGCTCCGGCTCCGGCTCGGGCTCGGCCTCCGCACGGACCTCGGACTCGCTGCGGATGTCGATCCGCCAGCCCGTGAGCTTCGCCGCGAGGCGGGCGTTCTGGCCCTCCTTGCCGATCGCGAGCGACAGGTAGCGGTCGGGCACGACGACGTACGCGGTCTTCTCTTCCACCACGATGTCCACGCGGATGACGGGCGACGGCGAGAGCGCGTTCTTCACGAACTCCTCGGCCTTCTCGTCGAACTGGATCACCTCGACGCGCTCGCCGCCGAGCTCGTTGCTGATCGCCTGCACCCGAAGCCCGCGCTGCCCGACACACGCGCCGACCGGATCGAGTCCGGGCTGCCGCGAGCGCACGGCGATCTTCGTCCGCGACCCGGCCTCGCGCGCGATGCCCGTGATCTCCACCTGACCGTGATAGATCTCCGGCACCTCGAGCTCGAACAGACGCTTCACGAGACCGCGATGGGCGCGGCTGACGATGATCTGCGGTCCGTGGATCGAGCGGCGCACCTCCAGGACCAGCACCTTCCGGTGCTGCCCGACGAAGTACCGCTCGTGCGGGGCCTGCTCGCTGCGCGGGAGGATCGCCTTGGCCTTGCCCAGCTCGAAGATCGCGGCGCCGGCCTCGAACCGCTCGATCTGACCGTTGATGATGTCGCCCTCGCGGTCGGCGTACTCCGCGTAGACCTGCTCGCGCTCCGCCTCGCGCAGCGACTGCTGGATCACCTGCTTCGCGGTCTGCGCGCCGATGCGGCCGAGCGCCGCGGCGGACTCCTCGAGCGGGATGGTGTCGCCGAGGGCCACGTCCGGCTTCATCCGGCGGGCGGCGTCGATCTGGATCTGGAGCTTGGGGTCCTCGACCTTGTCGACGACGGTCTTGAGGAGGAAGACCTTGAACGCACCGGTCTGGACGTCGACCTTCACGTCGATGTTCTCTTCGGCGCCGTACGCGCGCTTGATCGCGCGGGCGATGATGTCGCTCACGACCTCTTTGGGGAGGCCCTTTTCGGCGGAGAGCTGCGCGAGACCGGTGACAAGTTCTCGGTTCATGGCACGCTCCCCCTCTTCATCTTGCTCGGCCGTTCCGGCGACAAAAAAGGTGGGTCGCCCCACCTTCACGGCTCGAGCGGCAAGCGGGAACGCCCCGCAGCCAAGGGTCAGTGTACCAAATAGGCACAGTCGCGCCTTTTAGGCGGGCGGACCGGGGTCAGATCGGGAGGGCCGGAGAAAGGGGCGGGCCGCGACGCGATCTAGGTGAGGTTGTTGCCGATGTCCGAGAACAGGTTCTGCAGCTGGCCGCGAAAGAAGACCATCGCGACGATGACCGCGATAGCGATGACGGCGATGATGAGTGCATATTCGACGAGTCCTTGCCCTTGATCGTCACGCCAGAACGACACGCAGTGCTCCTTCCAGCGCTTTGGCCCAGCCCCATTTCTCCACGCTGATTCGTAACCGCCTGGCCGCCCGGCCGCTAGGTGAACTTCCGTACTAGCCCGGGCATCCTACCGGCCGCGCAGCGCCGCCGCCAGGCGCTCCTCGGTGCTCGCCGCCGCCGCCGCCGGGACCCCGTTCAGCGCCCGCTGGGCCTCGGCGACGGTGTAGCCGAGGGCCCGGAGCGCCGCCATCGCCTCGTCGCCGTCGGCCATCTCGACGCCGGCCTCGCCGACGGCCACGCGGCCGACCTTCGAGCGGAGATCGACGATGAGGCGCTCCGCGGTCTTCTTCCCCACGCCCGGCGCCTTCGCCAGCGCCGCCGCGTCGCCTGCCGCGATCGCCGCGGCGATGTCGACCGGCCGGGACACCGAGAGGATCGCGAGGCCGGCCTTCGGCCCAACGCCCGACACGCCGATGAGGAGCTCGAACAGCGCGAGCTCTTCGCGCGTCTCGAAGCCGAACAGGAAGTGGCCGTCCTCCCGTACGACCTGATGCGTGTGCAGCAGCACCTCGTCGCCGCTCGGGTGGCGCGGGACGAACACCTTGTAGCCGACCCCGGCGGTCTCGACGACGACGTGATCCGCGCCGCGCGCGAGGATCCGGCCGCGAACGGACGCGATCATCTCGAGGCGATCGCGACGGCTTCGCCGAACCGCTGGCGTTGCGCGTGCGCGAGCGCGATCGCCACGGCGTCGGCGACGTTGTCCTGGGTGATCGGCTCGGGCAGGGCGAGGACGAGCGCGAGCATCCGCTGGACCTGCTTCTTGTCCGCGCCACCGGTGCCGGTGACGGAGAGCTTCACCTCTTGCGGCGTGTACTCGGCGACGTCGAGTCCCGCCCGCGCCGCGCAGAGCATCGCGACGCCCCGGGCCTCGGCCACGCGCATCGCCGTCTTCACGTTCTTGTTGAAATACAGGCGCTCGACGGCGAGCGCGCCCGGCGCGTAGCGGGCGATGAGCGCGTCGAGCGCCGTCGCGATGGCGAGCAGCCGTTCGGCGGCGGTGGCATCGATCATCACGGACACGATGCCGCGGTCGATGATCGTCGCGGGGTCGGTCGAAGCGTCGAGCAGCGCGTAGCCCATGCCGGTCGTCCCGGGGTCGATGCCGAGGATGACCCTAGGCGGTCTCGAGGACTTCCTCCGGCACGTCGAAGTTCGCGTGCACCTTCTGCACGTCGTCGAGGTCCTCGAGGGCCTCGACCAGACCGATGACCTTCTTGGCCTGCTCGCCTTCGAGGCGCACCGTGTTCGACGGCCGCATCGACACCTCGGCGTCCGCGACCTTCAGCTTCTGGGCCTCGAGGGCCTTCTTCACCGCCTCGAATCGGTTGGGCGCGGTGTACACGGTGACCAGGCTCCCGTCGCGCTCGACGTCCTCGGCCCCCGCGTCGATGGCCAGGAGCTCGATCTCGTCGGCGTCGCGTCCAGCGGCGTCGACCTCGATGATCCCCTTCTGCTCGAAGAGCCATTGCACCGAGCCGGACTCGCCGAGCTTCCCGTTGTGCCGCGTGAATGCCGCGCGGACCTCGGCCGCCGTCCGGTTGCGGCTGTCGGTCGCCGCCTCGACCATGATCGAGACGCCGCCCGGCCCGTAGCCCTCGTAGACGATGCTCTCGACCTGGGCTCCGTCCGCGCCGCCCGTCGCCCGGTCGATCGCCCGCTGGATGTTCGCCAGCGGCACGTTGACCGCCCGGGCCCGATCCATCGCGAGCCGGAGCCGGAAGTTGCCCTCCGGGTCGCCGCCGCCTTCGCGCGCCGCGAGCATGATCTCGCGGGTCATCTTGGTGAAGATCGCGCCCCGTTTGACGTCGTTGGCGCCCTTCTGGCGCTTGATCTGGGACCACTTGGAATGACCGGACATCGGTGTGAATACTATGCGGACAGCCATTCGTCAGGGGAGTGCGCAAGATGGCTTCAACCGCACCCGAGCGCATCCGCAACGTCGCGGTCACCGGTCATGGCGGCTCCGGCAAGACCACGCTCGTCGAGACGCTGCTCCATCTGGTTGGGTCCACGAACCGCCTGGGCAAGGTCGACGATGGGACGAGCATCCTCGACACCGACCCCGAGGAGCACAAGCGCCGCATCACCATCAACATGGCGCTCGCCTCGTTCACCCACGAGGGCACCAAGATCAACCTCCTGGACACGCCCGGCTTCGCCGACTTCGCCGGCGACCAGCACGCCGCCCTCCGCGTCGTCGACGCCGCGCTCGTCGTGGTCGACGGCTCCGCGGGTATCCAGGTGGGCACCCAGGCGGTGTGGGACCAGCTCGAGGAGGCGAAGACGCCACGCATCGTCGTCGTCGGCCGGCTCGACCGCGAGAACGCGGACTTCGACAACGTCCTGAAGCAGCTGCGCGAGGCCTACGGGATCCGGGTGGTCCCGCTGCACGTCCCGGTCGGCGCGAAAGCGGATCTGTCGGCGACGATCGACCTCCTCCACGGGCAGATCCTCAAGGGTCCCAAGGATCCGATCGGCGACCTGCCGGAGAACGAGAAGGAGCGGGTCGGCGAGTACCAGCGGCAGCTCGTCGAAGCGATCGTGGAGACGAACGAGGACCTGATGAACCGGTACCTCGAAGGCACCGAGATGAGCTACGAGGAGCTGCGCGACGCGCTGCACGCGGCGGTACGCGCCGGCGAGGTGGTGCCGGTCGTCGCGTCGTCCGCGACCAAGCGGGTCGGCTTCGCCGGCCTGCTGTCCGCGATCGTGCAGATGCTCCCTTCGCCCGTCGAGGGCGGCGCGGCGGTGGGAACGGACCCGAATGGCAAGGAGATCGCGCGAAAGGTCGATCCCTCGGAGAAGCTCAGCGCGTTCGTCTTCAAGACCCTCGCCGACCCGTTCGTCGGCAAATTGAGCTACGTGCGCGTGTACAGCGGCACGCTGCATCACAACACCCAGGTCTACGACGCGACCAAGAAGGAGACCGAGCGCGTCGGCCAGATCTTCTTCCTCCGTGGGAAGGAGCAGGAGCTCGCCGAGGCGGTGACGGCCGGTGACATCTGCGCGGTGCCGAAGCTCGCCGCGTCGAACACGAACTCGACCCTGACCGACAAGGACGCCCCGATCGAGCTCGCCCCGATCGACTTCCCCGCGCCGTCGTTCAGCGTCGCGATCGAGCCCTCGAGCAAGGCCGACCTGGACAAGCTCGGGACGGCCCTGCACAAGCTCATCGACGAGGACCCGACCCTCCACGTGCGCCGCGACGACGCGACCCACGAGACCATCCTGTCGGCCGTCGGCGAATCGGCGATCGAGGTCGCGGTCCACCACCTGAAGGA
>JAXDLF010000252.1:0-5937 GCA_034666765.1 Chloroflexota bacterium | reverse complement strand
TGGGACGGTGGAACAGTCCTGGGAGATCGACTGCGGCGCATCGAACGATGCGCGCGGGCTCTTCGCGCCTCCGCTTGCCGCCGCGGGCTGGACGAGCTGCGGCTTCGGGCTGGGCGCGGCAAGCTGGCGCAAGGGTGCCTTCGACCTCGGAATCTCGGAGACGGCGAGCCCAGACGACCCGATCCGGTTGCTCCAGCTCGCCGCGAACGGAGTCTGCCGCTAGCTCTTCGTCAGTCCGGCGAAGCTGGCCATGAGCTTCTTCACGCCCTTGCCGGCGAACGCCACGGTCACCTCTTCGTCGTCCGGCCGGACCGCGCTCGAGACGACGATGCCCGCACCGAACGCCGGATGCACGACGTGATCGCCGGCCCGGAACCGGGTCTCGCCGGTCGCCGTGGCGCGCGCGGCACGGTTGACCTGGGCCGCGGACGGCTCCCGGCCATCGCTTCCCCGCCACGTCGGCGGCAGATCGACGAGCGCCGCGGCGTGCCGCTGCGCCCGGCGGGCCTCGTACCGCTCGCGGCCGCGCTCCCAATCGAGGTCCTCCCAGCGATCGCGCTCCTCGGTCTCGATCTCGCCGCGCAGCTCGATGTCGCCCGGCAGCTCCCGAAGGAAGCGCGACGGCGGGTTCTCGTTCGTGCGGCCGAACAGCTGACGGCGCCGGGCGAAGGTGAGGTAGCACCGGTGCATCGCGCGCGTGATCGCGACGTAGCAGAGCCGGCGCTCCTCTTCGAGCTGCCGCTCGTCCTCCAGCGACCGGTTGTGCGGGAAGACGCCCTCCTCCATTCCGGTGACGAACACGACGGGGAACTCGAGGCCCTTCACGGCGTGCATCGTGATGAGGGTCGCGGCGGGTTTCGCCTCGGCGAACTCGTCGACATCGGAGACCAGGGCGACCTCCTCCATGAACGACGGCAGCTGCTCGTCGCGCGGCAGGTTCACGTAGTCCTCGGCGATGGTGCGCAGCTCGAGCACGTTCGCGTGGCGCTCCTCGCCGTCCTCGGTGCCGTCCTTCAGGTACGCGCCGTACCCGGTGGCGCGCACGACCTCGTCGACGATGTCCGGAAGGTCCTTGACCGGCAGCTCGTCGCGGATGCGCGCGAGGAGCCGCCCGAACGCGACCATCGCCGCGGCCTGGCGCTTGGGGATGTCGGGGGCCTGCTCGGCGTCCAGGAGCGCCTCCGCGATCGGCACCCCGCGCTCCTTCGCGAACGCGGCCAGGCCCGCCTGGCCCTTGGCGCCGATGCCGCGCGGCGGGGTGTTGAGCACGCGCGCGATCGCCACGCTGTCGACCGGATTCCGCAGCAGCCGGAGGTACGCGAGGACGTCCTTCACCTCGCGCCGGGCGTAGAACGAGACCCCGCCGACCACCTGGTAGGCCAAGCCGAACCCGCGGAACACGTCCTCGATCGCCCGGGACTGGGCGTTCGTGCGGTAGAGGACCGCGACGTCGCGGGCCGAGGTCACCACGCCCTCGCGCCGGAGCCGCTCGATCTCCCGCGCGATCGTCTCGGCCTCGTGGTGCTGGTCGTGGGCCTGGATGACCGTGACCGGGTCGCCACCCGTGCGCTCGGTCCAGAGCTTCTTCTCCTTGCGGGCGGCGTTGTTGCGCACCACGCTGTGCGCCGCGTCCAGGATCCGCTGGGTGCTCCGGTAGTTCTGCTCCAGCTTCACGACCGTGGCGTTCGGGTAGTCCCGCTCGAAGTCCAGGATGTTGCGGACGTCGGCGCCGCGCCACGAGAAGACCGACTGGTCGTCGTCCCCAACGACGCACAGGTTCTGGCTTGCGCCGGCGAGGTAGCGCAGCAGGACGTACTGCGCCCGGTTGGTGTCCTGGTACTCGTCGACGAGGATCTGGTCGTAGCGGTCCTGCCACTTCTCGAGCGCCCGGTCGCTCGTCTCGAACAGCCGGCACGGCAGGACCAGGAGGTCGTCGAAGTCGACCGCGTTGTTCTCCTTGAGCAGCGCCTCGTACCGCCGCCAGACCGTGGCGCTCACGCGGTCGAGCTGGCCCCGGGCCTCGTTCGCGAGGTCGGCCGGACCGCGGAGCTCGTTCTTGGCGCCGGAGATGACCGCACCGACGGCCCCGGGCGAGAACAGCCGCTCCGAGACGCCGGTGTCGCCCATCGCCTGGCGGAGGAGGGCTCGCTGGTCCGCGGTGTCGTAGATGGCGAACCCCCGGTCCAGGCCGACTTCCGGCCCGTCGCGCCGGAGGAGGCGGGCGCAGAACGCGTGGAACGTGCCGGCGGTGAGGTCGGCCAGGGCGGCATCGCCGACGAGCTTCTGCAGCCGGCCGCGCATCTCCTTGGCCGCCTTGTTGGTGAAGGTGACGGCGAGGATCTTCTTCGGGGGCACGTGGAGATCCCGGATGAGATACGCGATCCGGTGCGTCAGTACCCGGGTCTTGCCCGACCCGGCGCCCGCAAGGATCAGCAGCGGGCCGCCCGGATGGGTCACCGCGGCCCGCTGCTCGGGGTTCAGGACGTCGAGGATCGGGTCGGGACTCATCACTCGATGGTAGGTATCGCGGCCATCAGGCGAGTCATCCACCGTCGCGTGGATGGACGGTGGAAAACGTCGCGCGAGTCGTGGACAACATCGCCCCGCACGGCCCTCGATTCGTGGATAAGACCATTGTTCGCCCGGTCGGTCCGCGGGTATGTTTCACCGCGACCCGAGGGGTCTGCCAAGAGGAACAGTCCGGAGATTCCATCAACGGAGCTGGGCCTCGGGAGCGCAACCGGAGATAGCATCAAAGGCGGTCCGAGAGGATATCGAGGATCGGCTCCACGGCCAGGCCGCAGCACTTCGAAGCTGCGGCAGGGCACGGAGGCAGGTCGCTCGGGTCGCTTCTTGTCGTGAGCATCCACCGCCGTTCGCCCTGCGTACAGTCTGCGTATGGCTGAGCCGCTTCCGGCCGACGACGTCCTGATCGCGGCGCTCGCCGAGCAGGATCTGTCCGCTTTGGCCGCCCTGTATGACCGGTACGGCCGCTTGGCGTACGCCCTCGCCTACCGGATCCTCGGCGAGAGCGCGGCGGCCGAGGACGTCGTCCACGACGCCTACATCTCGGCGTGGCGGGGGGCCGCGAGCTACCGGCGGGAGCGCGGCAACCCACGGGGCTGGCTCCTGTCGATCGTCCACCATCGCGCGGTCGACGTCCTGCGGCGCAAGACGGCGTTCCGGCCGGCGCCCCTCGAGGTCGCCGAGCAGCGGGCGGCCGACGAAGACACCGCGGTGATGGCCGAGAAGAACGTCGAGCAGCAGACCGTCCGCCTCGCGCTCCAGACCCTGCCGGAGGCCCAGCGGCGCACGATCGAGCTCGCCTACTTCGGCGGGTACACCCATGTCGAGCTGGCCGCGCTCATGGGGGTGCCGCTCGGAACGGTAAAGGGCCGCATGCGGATCGGCCTGCAGAAGATGCGTCGCGCTCTGGAAGGGACCCGGATGTGACCGAGCACGTGACCGACGACCTCGAGCTCTACGCCCTCGGGGCGCTGCGCCCCGTCGAGGCCGACCGCGTGGCCGCGCATCTCGCCACCTGCCCGGCGTGCCGCGAGCAGCTCGCCGAGATCGCGACCGTCGTGAGCGTCCTGCCGGACATGGTGGCGCTCCGCGAGCCGCCGGCGCGCCTCCGGGAGCGCATTCTGGCCGCGGCGTCGGCCGAGCTCGCACCGCCGGCCGCGCGCCCCCGTCCCTGGAGCATCGGCCCCGTCCGCGGAAGGCTCGTCATCGGCGTGCTCGCCACGGCCGCCGTCCTGTTCGGCGCCCTCGATCTGAACGCGGTGCGCGAGCTGCGCGCCGCGGAATCCGAGCGGGCGGAGTACGCGTCGCTCGCCGAGAAGGTCTCCCACGGTGGCCGCAACTGGTACATGGTCGGACTCGATCAGTGGAAGGGCTCCGGAGGGACGCTCTTCGCGCCGAACATCCCCGACATCAGCCCGTTCGTGGTGTTCCACGACCTCCGCCCGCTGAGCGGGGGCGCCCTGTACACGGTCTGGCTCGTCGACGCGGACGGGCATTGGGTGCGCGGCGCGAACTTCACGCCCGACGGGCATGCCGTCCAGGGCGTCGACCTCACCGTGCCGGTGGACAGCTTCACCCAGTGCGCGGTGACCATCGAGCCGCAGGCCGAGGGCAAGCGCTCGGGGCCGGTCGTCATGCAGTCGCGCATCGCGCCGGGGCAATAGGGGCAATAGGGGCAATAGGGGCATCGGGCACTACGGGCAATAGCAAGAGGCCCGGACCGTCCGGTCCGGGCCTCTTCGATCGCGATGGGACGCTGGGCTGCGTAGCGGGCTAGTAGTCCATCCCGCCACCCGGGGGCATGGCCGGAGCCTTGTCCTTCTCGGGAAGGTCGGTGATGAGGGCCTCGGTGGTGAGGATCATGGCGGCGACGGAGGCGCCGTTCTCCAGTGCGGAGCGGGTGACCTTCGCCGGGTCGATGATCCCGGTCTTCACGAGGTCGACGATCTCGTTCTTGATCACGTCGTAGCCCCACGTGCCGGACTTCGCCTCAGCCTGCTTGCGACGGACGCCTTCGAGCATGACGCCGCCGTCCTGGCCGGCGTTCGTGACGAGCTGACGGAAGGGCTCCTCGAGCGCGCGGCGGAGGATGTTCACGCCGGTGAGCTCGTCGCCCTCGGCCTTGACCTTGTCCAACGCCTTGACGGCGTTCAACAGGGCCACCTCACCGCCCGGAAGGATGCCCTCCTCGACGGCCGCACGGGCCGCGGAGAGCGCGTCCTCGACGCGGTGCTTCTTCTCTTTGAGCTCGATCTCGGTCGCGGCACCCACGCGGATGATCGCGACGCCGCCGGCGAGCTTCGCGAGACGCTCGTTGAGCTTCTCCTTGTCGAAGTCGCTGGTGGTCTCCTCGATGAGGGCCTTGATCTGCTTGACGCGGGCCATGATCGCTTCCTGCGAGCCGTGCCCCTCGACGAACGTGGTCTCGTCCTTGTTCGACGTGACGCGGCGAGCCCGGCCGAGGTCGGCGACGGTCGTCGAGTCGAGCTTGCGACCGACTTCCTCGCTGATGACCTTGCCGCCGGTGAGGATCGCGATGTCCTCGAGCATCGCCTTGCGACGGTCACCGAAGCCCGGGGCCTTCACGCCCAGGACGTTGATGGTGCCGCGGAGCTTGTTCACGACGAGCGTGGCGAGGGCCTCGCCGTCGATGTCCTCGGCGATGATGACGAGGTTCTTGCTGACCTGCACGAGCTTCTCGAGCACCGGCAGGATGTCGGTGATGGCGGAGATCTTCTTATCGGTGATGAGGATGTAGGCATCCTCGATGATCGCTTCCATGCGGTCGGCGTTCGTGACGAAGTACGCGGAGATGTACCCGCGGTCGATCTGCATCCCCTCGACGTATTCCTTCTCGAACTCGAGGCCCTTCGACTCCTCGACGGTGATGACCCCGTCGCGGCCCACTTTGTCGTGGACCTCGGCGATGAGCTCACCGATCTCGGCGTCTGCGGCGGAGATGCCCGCGATGTGCGCGATCTCCTCCTTGCCCTTGACCTCGACGGCCTGGGACTTGAGCTCGGCGACGACGGCGTCGACGCCCTTCTCGAGGCCGCGCTTCAGGAGCATCGGGTTCGCGCCCGCGGCGATGTTCTTCAGACCCTCGGTCACGATGGCCTGCGCCACGACAACGGAGGTCGTGGTGCCGTCACCGGCGATGTCGTTGGTCTTGGTCGCGGCTTCCTTGAGAAGCTGCGCGCCCATGTTCTCGAACGGGTCCTCGAGCTCGATCTCCCGCGCGACGGTGACGCCGTCGTGGGTCACGGTCGGCGCGCCGAACTTCTTGTCGAGAGCGACGTTGCGACCCTTCGGTCCGAGCGTCGTCTTGACCGCGTTGGCCATGACGTCGACACCGGCCTTGAGCTTCTTGCGTGCGTCGTCGGTGAATACGAGCTGCTTCGGCATGCTTTT
>JAXDLF010000251.1:0-3714 GCA_034666765.1 Chloroflexota bacterium | reverse complement strand
CTGCTCGCGAAGGTGGATCCGAAGGTCGAGATCATCATCCCGGCGCGAAGCCTGTTCGAGGTCGCCCGCATCGTCGACGACTCAGACGCGCCGGTCGACATCCTCGTGACCCCGAACGGCAGCCAGGTGATCTTTCACACCGAGGAAGCCGACCTCGTATCCCGGATCATCGAGGGCCAGTTCCCGAACTATCGCCAGGTCATCCCGACGAGCCACGCGACGAGGGTCACCGTATCCCGCGACGAGCTCCTGAAAGCGACGAAGCTCGCCTCGTACTTCGCGCGTGATGCCGCCAACATCGTCAGATTCACCGTCGATCCGGCCCAAGAAGTCCCCCTCGTCGTGAGCGCCACCGCGGCGGAGGTCGGGGACAACACCTCGCGCGTCGACGCCACCGTCGAGGGGCCGGCCACCGCGATCGCGTTCAATTCGCGGTTCGTCGCCGACGCGCTCGGCAGCCTCGGCGCGTCCGAGGTCGCCCTCGAGCTCGGGGGCCCATTGGCGCCCGGCGTGGTCCGCATCGTCGGCGACGACAGCTACCTCCACGTGGTGATGCCCCTCAGAATTCCGTCGTAGGGGGTTCGCCGGGGCGGGCGCAGCCGGGCCCGGCGCACGAGGGATGACATGCGCGTAACCAAACTGCTTCTCGAGGACTTTCGAAGCTACGCCCGGACGGAGCGCACGCTCGCACCGGCGGTCACGGCCCTGATCGGCCGGAACGGCGCCGGCAAGACGAACGTCCTGGAGGCGGTCCACCTCATCGCCCGCGGTGACTCGCCGCGCGCGCGCGATGACACGGAGCTCGTGCGCTGGGGCGCGAACACGGCCCGGGTATCGGCTCGGGTCGAGCGCGTCGACGATGCCCGCACCGTCGATGTCGTGCTGTTCTCCCCGCCCGAGGGCGAACGCCGGCGGCCACGCCGCTACCTCCTGGATGGTGCGGGCAAGCGTGCCGACGAGGCGATCGGCGAGCTCGCGGTGGTGTCGTTCTTTCCCGAGGACGTGCAGCTGCTCGCGGAGGCCCCAAGCGCGCGCCGCCGATACCTCGACGCGATGGTGGGACAGGTCCATCGGCGCCACCGCGCCGAGACCCGCGAATACCAGCGGGTGCTCGAGCAGCGCAACTCGCTGCTGCGCGCGCTTCGGAGCGACGTGCGGCCCGGTCTTGGTGGGCCGGCCCTGGCCGAGCCGCAGTCGATGGAGATCGGCTTCTGGGACACCGAGCTGGTGCGGCTCGCGGCGTCGATCTCACTCCGCCGGCTCGAGGCCGTGCGCGAGCTCGTCGCGCCGTTCCGCGAGGCCGCGACCCGCTTCAGCGGCGCGGACGCCCTCTCACTCGCGTACGCGGCGCAGGTCGAGGGCGACACCGTCGCGGAGCGCGCGGCCGCCTATCAGGCCCTGATCGGCCAGAAGCGTGAGCGCGAACTGTGGCAGGGGACCACCCTCGTGGGACCGCACCGCGAGGACCTCGCCGTGAGCGCCCATGGTCGAGCGCTCCCGACGTTCGCGTCGCGGGGGGAGCAGCGCAGCGCCGTCCTGTCGTTGAAGCTCGCCGAAGCCGCCTGGATCCGCGAGCGCGTCGGGGAGCTGCCGGTGTTCCTGCTCGACGACGTGTTGAGCGAGCTGGACCCGGGCCGCCGCGACGCGCTCGTCGACGCGCTGCCCGAGCACGCGCAGACGCTGTTGACGGCCGCCTTCGAGGCGGGCGTGCCCGAGCGATTGATGGAGCGCGCCGACGTCGTCCGGGTGCGGGACGGCGCGATCGGGTGAGGCCGATCGGCGGCGCCATCGAACGCGCGCTGCGGAAGCTCGGCCTCGACCGGGATGTGGCTCGCGTGTCGGCGATCGACGCGTGGCCGGCCGCGGCGCGGGAGGTCCTCGGCGAAGACGCCGGCGTCACCCGCGCCGTGGGTCTCAGCGACCGGGCGCTCGTCGTCAGCGTTCCCGATGCGGCGTGGTCAGGTGAGATCCGGCTGCGGGAGGGCGACCTCATCCGGGCCATCGCCCGCCATGCCGTGACGGACATCGACCACATCCGCGCCGTCCCGGCCGCGCCGGGGCGAGGTCGTGACCGCTGACGGTCCGTTCACCGTCCATGCGCCTCTCGACGACACCGCGACCACAAGATCGGACCCCCCGCGCTCCTAGACTGACGACCAATTGAGGCAGACCGGATTTTCCACAAAGGTCGGATCGACGACCGAGATCCGAGCGGGCTCCGACGTCGTCGTCGTGAACGAGCCGACCCTGAGCTCGACCCTTCGCACGAAGGGCCGGTTCTACTTCCTGTGCGAGGTCGTTCCGCCGGGCAAGGTGGGCGCCGAGATCGCGCGCGAGGTCGCCGAGCTCACCCGCGAGCAGTACGAGTACGACCTCTCCGCCGGCATCGAGGTGGCGATCCGTAAGGCGCTTCGCGACGCGAACCGCCGCGCCGCGCACCGGCTTCGCGATCAGCATGGCCGCGTCGCGCTGCACGCGGCCTGCGCGATCATCGTGAACAACGAGCTGTACGCCGCCAGCATCGGGCAGGCCGAGATCTTTCTCGTGCGCCACGCGCGGCTCTTCCGGCCGGGCGACGACCAGAACGAGCTCGCCGACTTCGTTCATCGCACGACCACCCGGCGCGCCGCGTCGCTCGGCAGCGACCCGGACCTCCTGCCCGCGGTGTGGAAGCTGCCCATCGAGATCGGCGACACCGTCATCCTCGCGGCCGGCAACGCGGTCGCGGCCCTCGGCGCCGACGCTCTGCTGAACGCCGCCGTCACGCTGCATCCGCGGGCAGCGGCGGAACATCTCCACAACCGCTTCCTCGCCGAAGGCGGCTCGGGGAGCGACAGCGTGGTGTTCATCGAGGTGTCGCCGTCGACGACGACGGCCCCGCGGATCGCATCGGCGCCGGAGCCGAGCCGCCCACCCGAGGAGGTCCTCGTCGCGGAGACGATCCGCCACCGGGTCGACGCGATCTGGCGCCATCGGCCGCGCATCGGGCGCGCCGTCGGCGCCGTCGCAGCCCCCGCCGCGGGGGCCGTCGGCAAGAGCCTGGCGATCGGCCTCGAGCTCATGCCGCGGCGCACCACGACGCTCGGGCGTTCGATGCGCACGGCCCGCGACCGGACGGCCCGCCAGCAGCGCCTCATCAGCCTGCTCGCGCTCGGGCTCCTCGGCGTCGCGATCATCATCGGCGCGGTCGTCGTCCGCGACTACCAGTCGAACAGCGTGGTCTCGACGTACAACCTTTCGATCCTGGCCGTCCAGAACGATCTCGACTCCGCGCAAACGTTCCTCGACCGGAAGCCGAACCCGGACCTCGACCGCGCCCGGCAGAAGCTCGAGTCGGCGCGTTCGCATCTCGGCGAGGCCGTCGCGTCGCCCGCGTCGAACCCCGCGCAGCTCGCGAGCCTGACCGAGCGCGCCGACGCGATCTTCAACCGGCTGAACGACGTGCTCATCGATCTCGCCCGCCTGGTGCCGGCCGCGACGGCCGCGAGCTTCACCCAGACCCAGTTCGGCCTGTACGTCGCCGACCCCGGCAGCGGCCGTCTCTGGCGCGTCTTCGAGCAGCCTCCCGGTACGACGACCGCGGGCGCCGTGCTGGAGAAGGGCAAGGGCGGCGTCGCGACGCCGCTGCTCGTCACCGCGGTCGACAACGCGCTCTTCACGATCGACGACCAGAAGAAAGTGTGGAAGGCCGAAGGCAACACCGTGGTCGAGGTG
>JAXDLF010000250.1:0-2894 GCA_034666765.1 Chloroflexota bacterium | reverse complement strand
GCCAGGCGTTCGCTCTCGACGAGAGAGCGGACCGCCTACTTCAGCATGGCGAACCCCTCATTCCAGCGCGTGAGCACCTTCTCCAGATTGGCGGACCAATAGGCCTCGTCCTGGTAGAGGATGCCGGGCGTGGTCGGGGTGGGCATCGCTGCCGCGGTCTTCGCGTCGAGGAGCTTCAGCGCCTCGGGGTTCGCGGGGATGTTGCCGCGGAAGTCCGTGGCATCGGCCGCCTGGATCTTCGCCTGCGTCGCGCACTTGATGAACTCCATCGCCGCCTTGGGGTGCTGCGCGGTCTTGAGGACCGCCCAGCTCGTGGCGCCGAGGATCATGCCGTCGCTCTGGTACGCCAGCGGCTGGCCGTCGGCTGCCGCGGCGAGAACGCGTCCGTTGAACGCCATGCCCGCGACGGTGACGCCGCTGGCGTAGTTCTGCATCTGGTCGGCGAGGGCGGTGGACCAGACGACCTTCGTCTTGCCCATGAGCTCCTCGAGCTTCTTCAGGCCGCGCTCGACGTCGAGCGGGAAGAGCTTGTCGGGCGCGACGCCGTCAGCGAGCAGCGCCGCCGGGATCATGTACCGCGGCGTGCTGCTGATGAGGCTGCGGGCGCCGGGGTACTTCGTGGTGTCCCAGAGGGCAGCCCAGCCCTTGGGAGCGTCGGTGAACTTGTCGGCGCGGTACGCGACCACCTGGCCGGAGTACACGAAGTCGACCCAGTACTTCTGCTTGCTCGTGGCGGTGAGCCCGGGGGTGTTCACGACCGTGTAGTCGATCGGGAGGTAGAGGTCCGCGTTGCCGGCCTCGGTGAGCTTGCCGCCTCCGCTGATCGTGACGACGTCCCACGCCTTGGCGCCGGCCACCTGGGCCTTGATCGCGCCGAGCGAGTAGTCGTAGCTCGTCGATGCGACCTTGATGCCGGTCTGCTGCTCGCAGGCCGCGTAGGTGGTCTTGACGAGGCTGTCGTGATACGTGCCGCCACCGTCGGTGACGGTCACGGTGCCCTCGGTCGCGGGCTTCGCCGCGGCCGAAGCCGAGGCGGCCGCCGTCGCGGACGCGGAGGCCGGTGCTCCGACGGCGGTCGGCGCCGCGCATGCCGTGATGACGGATATCGCAAGTGCGAACGCGAGCCAGTGCAAACGCTTCATCTGGTCATCCCTTCAATCTGGTCGCTATGACGCTCTGTCGCGCGGGGCGACGTCGCGGAAGATCTGCACGCTCGAGTCGAGATCGATCCACGCCGCCGCCGGGGTCGTCAGCTCTCCTGCCCTACCTCCATCCGTGTCCTTCACCACCAGGGTCGATGGGCCGATCTTGACCTCGTAGCGCCAGTGGTCACCCATGAATGTCTTGGTCACGAGGTCGCCCTTGAGCCCGCTCGAGCCGGACCCACCGATGCGGACGTGCTCGGGCCGCACGCAGAGGAGCGCCGGTCCCGGCGCGAGGATCGAGCCGTCGGCGCCGCTTCCGATCGGAAAGATCTGGCCCGTCTCGACGTGCTGGGCCCGCGGGCCCGCGCCATCGGCTGCGATGAGCTCCACGTTCAGGCGATTCGTCTCGCCGATGAAGCCCGCGACGAACGGGGTCGCCGGGCGCAGGTAGAGGTCGAGCGGCGTACCGACCTGTTCGATGAGGCCGTCGCGCATGACGGCGATCACATCGCTCATCGCGAGGGCCTCCTCCTGATCGTGGGTCACGTGGATGACCGTGGCTTTGAGCTCCTGCTGGATGCGCTTGATGCGGAACTGGATCGACTGGCGGAGCCGGCGGTCGAGCGCGCCGAGCGGCTCGTCCATCAAGAGGAGCGGCGGCCCGAAGACGAGGGCCCGCGCGAGCGCGACACGCTGGCGCTGGCCGCCACTCAGCTCTTCCGGGAAGCGGGCGCCGTGCTGGCCGAGCTCGACGAGCTCCAGATACTCCTGGACACGGGCCGTCCGGTCGGCGGGCGGCACGCCGCGGATCCGCAGCGGGTAGGCGACGTTGTCGCGCACGGTCATGTGGGGGAAGAGCGCGTAGTGCTGGAACACGAGCCCGAAGCCGCGACGGTGCGCCGGCAGGTGCGTGATGTCGGTGCCGCCGGCGATGACCGAGCCCCGGTCGAGGCGGTGGAAGCCGGCGATCGCATGGAGGAGCGTGGTCTTGCCCGAGCCGCTCGGGCCGAGCAGGGTCAGGAACTCGCCACGGCGCACCCCGAGCGTGACGCCGCGGAGGGCCTGGACATCGCCATACGACTTGTGTGCGTCTCGGATCTCGACCGCGACGTCAGGCGCCATCACAGACAGCTGGTCGGTCTTGAACAGGCCCCTAGGTATTCCACCGTCAGGCTGTAGGGTATTTGGCGTGCCTCCTGAAATGTCAATAACGGGCGTTCGGCAGCCGGGGTCCGATCGGCCCCTGGGCGATCAGGCGTACGCGAAGCTCCGCCGCAGGCTCATCACGCTGGACCTCAAGCCGGGCGACAAGTTCACCGAGGCGCAGATCGTCCTCGACCTGGGCATCGGCAAGACTCCGGTGCGCGAGGCGCTCACGCTCCTCGCGAACGACGGCCTCATCGAAAGCCACCCGCGCGTCGGGTACGTCGTGACGCCGATCACGTTGCAGGACGTCACGGATCTCTTCGATCTGCGCCTCGTCGTCGAGCCGGCGGCGGTCAAGCTCGCGGCGGGCCGCGTCGACATCACCCGCCTAAAGCGGCTCGAGAAGCTCTGCCAGCGCGCGTACAAGCACGACGACCCGGACAGCATCGAGGACTTCCTGGACGCGAACCACGAGTTCCACGTTACGGTCGCGGAGGCGTCGGGGAATCGCAAGCTCGCGCGCATCGTCGCTCGCGTGCTCGAGGAGAGCCGGCGGTTCACCCACCTGCGGCTCCGGCTGGAGCCGCGTGGCGAGCGGTTCGC
>JAXDLF010000249.1:0-4180 GCA_034666765.1 Chloroflexota bacterium | reverse complement strand
AACCGAGCCGCAGGTACCGGTAGAGCTTCCACGCACGGTAGGCGAAGGCGCCGAAGCCGAGGAGGGCCACGACCGCGAGGACCAGCGCGCCGGCGCCCGTCGTCGGCGGCGTCACGCCAACGTGTCCTCGGCGATGATGAGCTTCATGATCTCGCTCGTTCCCTCGTAGATCTCGGTGATCTTCGCGTCCCGATAGTGCCGCTCGGCGGGGAAGTCCTTCAGGTAGCCGTAGCCGCCGAAGATCTGCACGCAGCTGCGGGCGGCCTTCATCGCGACGTCCGACGCGAACAGCTTCGCCATGGCCGCTTCGGCGGTGAAGCGCTCGCCGCGATCCTTCAGCGTCGCGGCGCGCCAGGCCAGCAGGCGGGCCGCGTCGACCTCCGTGGCCATGTCCGCGAGCATCCACTGGATCGCCTGGAGCTCGGCAATGGGCTTCCCAAACGCCTGGCGATCCTTCGCGTACGCGAGCGCGTCCTCGAGGCAGGCGCGCCCGATCCCGACGGCCTGCGCGGCGATCCCGATCCGGCCGCCGTCGAGCGCCGCGAGCGCGATCTTGAAGCCCTCCCCCACCTGCCCGAGGCGCTGGTCGTCCGCCACGCGCACGCCGTCGAACACGAGCTGCGCGGTGTCCGACCCCTTGATCCCGAGCTTCTGCTCGACGCGGCCGACGGAGAGGCCCGTCGATGGCTTGTCGACGATGAACGCGGTGATGCCCTTGTGCCGCGATCCCGGCTCGGTCTGCGCGAAGGCCACGACCACGTCCGCGGACACGCCGTTCGTGATGAAGTTCTTCGTGCCGTTGAGCAGCCAGCCCGGTCCGTCCCGTTTCGCGGTCATCTGGAGCCCGGCGGCGTCCGACCCGGACGCGGGCTCGGTGAGGGCGAAGCAGCCGAGTTTCTCGCCGCGCGCGAGCGGGCGGAGCCAGCGCTCGTGCTGGGCCGGCGTTCCGAAGTGGAGGATCGGGTCGCACGCGAGCGAGTTGTGCGACTGCATGATCACGCCGGTCGAGGCGCACGCCCGATTGATCTCCTCGGACGCGAGGATGTACGACACGGCATCGGCCCCGGCGCCGCCGAGCTCCTCGGGCACGCACACGCCCATGAAGCCGAGGGCGGCAAGCTCCTTCAGGATCGCCGGGGGGACCTTCCCCTGCTCGTCGATGTCGTGCGCGATCGGCAGCAGCTTCTCCGCCGCGAAGTCACGCGCGGTCCGCTGCACCAGCTGTTGCGACTCGGTGAGCGCGAGGTCGAACGCCGCGGGCTCGAGGTCAGTGCTCGTGGTCGTGGCCATGGGCGTGCTCCTCGTTCACGTGGATGCCGATGAACCGGCCGTCGGGGTCGCGCGCGAAGAAGTAGTCGCCGAAGAAGTCGCCGACGACGGCCTTCGCCGCCCTCGCCTTCTCGAAGGCCGTGGTGATGTCATCGACGCCGAACCACACCACGAAGCCCTGCTGCCCGCGGACCTCCGCCGGCGTCTCGCGATCCTCCGGCGAATGGAAGACGACGTCGGCGTTGCCGGCCTTCAGCCAGCTCGCGTCCGGGTCCACGATGCCCGTGGGAAGCCCGACGACGTCCGCGTAGAAGGCGGCCGTCGTGGCGTGCGTCGCCGTGAACGCGAACACCGGGCCCACCTGCGGTCCGCTCATTTGGCGTAGCCGAAGAATCCGCGTCCGCTCTTGCGGCCGAGCCAGCCGGCGTCGACGTACCGCCGCAGCAGCGGCGCCGGCCGTTACTTGGGATCGCCGTGGTCGCGCTGCTTCACCTCGAGGATCGCGAGGCACACGTCGAGGCCGATCAGATCCGCGAGCGCGAGCGGACCCATCGGGAAGTTCAACCCCTTCATCATCGTGTCGATCGCCTCGGCCGTCCCGACGCCCTCGGACAGCGCGACGACGGCCGCGTTGATCATCGGCAGGCGGACCCGGTTCGCGATGAATCCGGGTGCGTCGTTGGACAGGACCGCCGTCTTGCCGAGCGCCGTCGCGAGCTCGCCGGCCCGCGCCAGGGTCGCGTCGCTCGTCTGGAGCCCCCGGACGAGCTCGACGTAGCCCATGACCGGGACCGGATTCATGAAATGCAGGCCGACGACCTGGGCCGGCCGCGTGGTGGCCGCCGCGAGCCTGGTGATCGAGATGCTCGAGGTGTTCGAGGCGAGGATCGCGTCGGGCTTGCACGCCGCATCGAGCGTCGTGAACAGCGCGGTCTTCACCGCCGCGTCCTCGAACGCGGCCTCGATCACGAAGTCGACCGAGGCGAGGTCGGTCATCGCGGTGGTCGTGCGGATCCGCGCGGCGATCTCGGCCGCCGGCGCCGGCAGCTTGCCCTTCGGCTCGAGCCGGCCGAGGGACTCCGCGATCGCCGCCTGCCCGCGCCGCAGCTGGTCCGATCCGACGTCCACCAGGACGACCGGCAGCCCGGCCGTCGCGCAGACCTGCGCGATCCCGGCACCCATCGTCCCGGCGCCGACCACCCCGATCTCCACTAGGCCGCCTCGACCGCCAGCGCGACGGCTTCGCCGCCGCCCAGGCAGAGGGACACGACGCCGCGTCGCTTGCCGCGCGCGCGGAGCGCGTACAGGAGCGTGACCAGCAGCCGCGCGCCGGAGGACCCGATCGGGTGGCCGAGCGCGACGGCGCCGCCATTCACGTTGAAGCGCTCTTCGGCGATGCCGATCTCGCGCCGCACGGCCTCGACGCCGGAGAAGGCCTCGTTCACCTCGTAGAGGTCGACGTCGCCGGCCTGCCAGCCGGCCTTCTCCAGCACCCGCGCGATCGCCCCCGATGGCGCGAGCAGGAAGAGGTCGGGCTCGTGCGCGTACTGGGCCTGGGCGACGATCCGGGCCAGCGGCGTCGCGCCGAGCGCGCGAGCGCGCGACGCGCCCGCCACCACCAGCGCGGCCGCGCCGTCGTTCAGCTTCGAGGCGTTCCCGGCGGTCACCGTGCCGTCGCCGGCGAAGGCCGGCTTCAGGGACGCGAGCGCCTCGAGCGACGTCTCACGCGGCGTCTCGTCCTTCTCGACGCGGGTGACCTGACCCTTTCGCCCCTTCACGTCGACCGGCACGATCTCGTCGTCGAACGCGCCGGTCCGCTGCGCGGCGAGGGCCTTCTCGTACGAACGGAGCGCGAACCGATCCTGATCCGCGCGGGAGAGGCCGGCCTTCCTCGCGGCCTTCTCGGCCCCGAGACCCATGTGTCCCCCGCCGTACGCGTCGACGAGGCCATCGGTCAGGTTCGCGTCCTCCATCCGGTGCTCCCCGAGCGGCAGCCCCTGGCGGAGGCCGCGAAGCAGGTAGGGCGCGTTCGACATGGACTCCATACCGCCGGCCACGATGACGCCGTACTCACCGGCCGCGATCTGCGACGCGGCGAGCATGACGGCCTTGAGACCGGACCCGCAAACCTTGTTGATCGTGGTGCACGGCACGCTCCGCGGCAGTCCCGCCCCGAGCGACGCCTGGCGGGCGGGCGCCTGGCCGACGCCGGCCTGGACCACGCTGCCCATGAAGACCTCGTCGATCTGATCGACCGAGAGGCCGCTTCGCTCGACCGCGCACCTGATCGCGATGGCGCCGAGCTCGGGTGCCCGCATCGGCGCGAGGCCGCCGAGGAACGCGCCGATCGGCGTCCGCGCGGCGCCGATGATCACGCTGCCGCCGTCGGTCATCGATCGGCTTCGAGGAGCCGCTGGCTCATGCGCTCGCGATAGCTGCGGATCTCGTCGCGCAGCGCCTGTAGCTCCGCGATTCTGTCGTCCACGCTGCCGAGGTGCGCGTCGAGCAGCTCGATGAGCCGAGGCAGCACGCCGCGGTTGCTGCGCTGCGTCTTGTACATGCCCTCGAGCTCGTGCATCTCCTGCAGCGAGAGGCCAAGGACCTTGAGCTTCCGGATGAACTTCAGCCGCCGGACGTCGGCGTCGGTGTAGACGCGGGTGCCGCCGTCGAGCCGCTTCACCGACTCGAGGAGCCCAACCTCTTCGTAGTAGCGGATCGTCCGCTCGGTCATGCCGACCTTCGCGGCCAGCTCGCCGATGCGGTAGCTCACGCTGCCGGAGTGCTGGAGGGTCGCTCGCGCCACGCCGGCTGCCTCCCCGTTGTTGCCAGTTGACGTGAACTGGCGGCCTACGCGATATTACCCCGCCAGCTCCCCCACCGCGAGCGCCAGGGCCCGCGCGCCGAGGACCGC
>JAXDLF010000248.1:0-4978 GCA_034666765.1 Chloroflexota bacterium | reverse complement strand
GGGTAGTACCGCGACGGGACGATCAGGTCGCGCGCGCCCGTCGGGTCCGAGCGGATGAGGTCGGTCGTCTCGATCTCCCAGAAGTCGCGTGCCGTCAGGTACGCGCGAATGAACGCGACGACCTCGTGGCGGAGCCGCATCAGCTCTTTCGGGCCTTCGCGCCGCAAGTCGATGTAGCGGTACTTCCAGCGGAGGTTCTCCTCGACCGGGGTTTCCTCGTTCACGTAGAACGGAGGCGTCTTCGCCTCGTTCAACACCTCGACCGCCGTCGCCGCCACCTCGATCCCACCGGTCGGCAGCTTCGCGTTCGCGGTCTCCGCGGACCGCTCGCGGACGGTGCCGGTGACCCGGATGACCCATTCGTTGCGCACCGCGCCGAGGGCGTCGTGCGCGGGGTCGCCGGCCTTCGCGACCACCTGGGTGATGCCCCAGCGGTCGCGCAGGTCGATGAACGTGAGACCGCCCAGGTCCCGGCGGCGGTGGACCCAGCCGGCGAGCGTGACCGTCGTGCCTGCCGCGGCGGCCGTGAGCTCGCCGCAGGTGTTCGTTCGGAGCACCGCTAGCTCTTCGGGTCCGTGAGGAACGGCGTCTCGCCCGCCGCGCCGGGCTCGTCGATCAGCCGCGGCTTCGGCCGCTTCGGGACGTGCCGGCCGACCTCGACGACGACGGCAGCCAGCCGCGTGACACGCTGCTCCTTCGCCATCAGGTCGCGCACGATCACCTTGCCGCCGCGCGACTCCTCGGTGCCACGGATCACCGCGACCTTCGCCCCGTGCTTCACCGCGCTCTCGAGCTGCTTGTCGAGCGAGCGTTTGGAGTAGTCGATCGCGACGCGGAACCCGGCCTCGCGCAGCGGGGTCGCGATCTGGATCCGGTCCGCCCCGTCATTCGGGTCGCCGGACAGCACGTACACGTCGGCATCGACCGACTCGTCGATCTTCACACCCTGTTTCTTCAACGCGAAGTACAGCACGTCGACCCCGCCCGCGATGCCGGTGCCCGGCACGTCGGGACCGCCCATCGTGCGGACCAGGCCGCCATAGCGGCCCCCGCCGGCCACGGCGATGTCGCCGGCCTGGGTGAACTCGGGGTCGGTGAGGATGAATTCGAAGATCGTGCGGGTGTAGTAGTCGAAGCCCCGCACCGTTCGGTCGTCGATCTCGTAGCGGATCCCGAGGCGGTCGAGCCCCTCGGTCACCTCGGCGAAATGCGCGCGGTCCTCGTCGGAGATGAGGTCGCGGATCTTCGGCGCGCCTTCGGCGATCTTCCGGTCGTTCGGGTTCTTGCAGTCGAAGATTCGAAGCACGCTGCCCTCGAGGCGCTGCTTGCAGTCGTCGTCGAGCTCGTCGCGGTACGCGCTGAAGTACTCGACCAGCGCGGCCTTCACCGTGGCCTGCGAGGCGGTGTCGCCGACGGTGTTCACCTTCAGCACGAAGTCGGTCAGCCCGACCTCGGCCAGCAGGCCGTTGGTGAAGTCGATGATCTCGACGTCGGCGATGGCCTCGGCCGCGCCGAACAGCTCGAGCCCCCATTGCCAGAACTGACGCCACCGCAGCTTCTGGGGGCGCTGGCCGCGGAACATCGGCTCCCAGTAGAAGAAGCGCACCGGCTGCGGCGCGCGATGCAGGCCGTGCTCCAGATACGCCCGCACGACCGGTGCGGTGCCCTCGGGGCGCAGGGCCAGGCCGCCCTGGCCGTGCAGCGAGACGTCGTACATCTCCTTGCCGGCCGTGTCGCTGGTCTCGCCGGCGCTGCGGAGGAAGACCTCGCGATCCTCGACGACGGGCGTGACGATGCGCGGATAGCCGTAGCGCTGGGCGCGCGCGAGGGTGACGGCCAGCAGCCGGTCGAAGCCGGCGGCCTCCTCGGGGAGCAGATCCCGCATCCCGCGGGGCGCTTGATACGTGGGCATCGGGCCATCAAGTATGGTCGAAAGAGACAGATCGTCGGAGGTGCGTCACGAGCGATCAGCAGACCGCCACCATCGAGCTCGAGCGCGGAGGCAGCTTCACCATCGCCCTGCGCCCGGACAAGGCCGCCAAGACCGTCGAGAACTTCGTGTCGAAGGCGAAGGCCGGCTTCTACGACGGGAAGACCTTCCATCGCGTCGAGGACTGGGTCGTCCAGGGCGGGGACCCCGACGGCACCGGCCGCGGCGGCGGGAAGATGCCGAGCGAGCTCAACGACCTGCCGTTCTCGAAGGGCAGCGTCGGGATCGCCCGCGGGCCCGACATCAAGGTCAACAACGACAGTCAATGGTTCGTCTGTAAGACCGACGCCTCGTGGCTGAACAACCAGTACACGAACTTCGGCCAGGTGACGAGCGGCCAGGACGTGGCCAACGGCATCCGCATCGGCGACAAGATCAAGAAGATCACCGTCGCGTGAGTTGGCTCGCGCACGCGGCGGTGGCGGCGCTCGCGGCCGCGGGGTGCGGCAGCGCCGCCGCCGCCCCGACCCCGACGCCGACCCGCACCGTCACGCCGGTGGCCCGGACCGCGACCGCGACGCCGCTCTGTCCGGGCGCGCCGAATCAGGCGTCCACGAAGGCGACCATCACCCTCGAGAAGGGCGGCACGATCGTCATCCAGCTGCGGCCCGACAAGGCCCCGAAGACGGTCTCGATCTTCGCGCTCAAGGCGAAGTCGGGCTTCTACAACGGCCTGACGTTCCACCGGGTCGTCGCGAACTTCGTCGCGCAGGGCGGCGATCCGCTGGGCACCGGCTCGGGCGGCGGGCAGCAGTGCACCGAGCTCAGCGATCTGCCGTTCCTCAAGGGCGCCGTCGGCGTGGCCCGCGGCACCGACATCAACATCTCGAACGACTCGCAATTCTTCATCTGCACCGGAGCGTGCCGGCACCTCGACAACCTGTACACGAACTTCGGCACGGTGACCAGCGGGCAGGACGTCGCCGACAAGATCGCGATCGGCGACAAGATCAAGACGATCACGGTCGAGTGACCGCGCGCGGCACGCTCGCCTTCGTCGGCGCGTTCACCGCCTACTGGCTCGTGGCCCTGCCGCTCGACAGCGCGAGCACCGCGCCCCAGCAGCTGCTGCTGTCCCTGTCGGCGTGGGTCTTCCTCGCCGTCGCCCTCGCGCTCCAATCGCCCGGCGTCCGCGTGCAGGTCATCACGCTCGTGTGCGTCGCGACGGTCCTCGAGATCATCGGGTCGATCGTCTGGGGCGCGTACCGCTACCGCCTGGGCAACCTTCCGCTCTTCGTGCCGGCGGGGCACGGGCTCTTCTACCTCGCGGCCCTGCGCACGGCCTCGCTGCCGGTCCTGCGGCGTCACGGGCGGACGATCGTCATCGCGGTCACGGCCGGGGCGACCGCCTACATGGTGTGGGGCCTGCTCCGGCCACCGCTTCCGGACCTCCTCGGGTTCGTCACGTGGGCGGTGTTCGTGCGATTCATCGTCCGCGGCAGGTTCCCGCTGCTCTACGCGGTGAGCTTCGTGCTGACGATGGCCCTCGAGCTCTACGGCACCGGCTGGGGCATCTGGCGCTGGTCGCCGGTCCTGCCGGGGCTGCTGCTGCCGGCCGGCAACCCGCCGACGGGCATCGGGGCCGGGTACGCGGCGATGGACGGCCTCACCCGGCGCATCGTCGGGCGCCTCGGCCGCTTCCGGACGAGCCCGCCGACAGCGATCGAGGAGGGCAGCACGGCATGACCACCCGCGGCGAGGTGCTGGCCGACTGGGTCGGCGACCTCCGCGGGGCGCTCGAGCGGCAGCTCGACCGGACGCCGGAGGCCGCGCTGCAGTGGCGGCCGGCGCGCGAGACGAACTCGATCGGCGACACGGTGTGGCACGTCGCCAGATGGCTCGACCTCGTCACGATGTGGCTCACGAACGCGACGCCCGAGACCCAGCACTGGATCGCCGACGGCTGGGCCGCCCGCACCGGATACGACCCGCGCGGACTCGGGACCGATGGCCTCGGCGCGATCAGCGGCTACACGTTCGCCGAGGTCGAGGCGGTGCCGAAGCTGCGACCCGACCAGCTCCGCGCGTACCTCGCGTCCGTCTGCGACGACGTCCTCCCGCGGCTGCGCGCGGCCGACGACGCGACCGCGCGGCGCTACACCGGCGTCGTGCAGGGGACCTTCGGCCACCTCGGGGAGATCGCGGCGCTGCGCGCGCTCTACGAGCGGCAGGCCTCCGGCTAGGCGAGCGGGTCGTCGTCGCGCGGCTTGGACCCGCGGGCGACGTGGAAGTACTCCGTGGACAGCATCCGCATCCGTTGCTCGTCGGACAGGTGGACCTGCCACGCCTGGACCTGCGTGGCGTGCGCGGCCACGGCCCTCCGCTTGGGCTCGGCGAACGCGCCGACGTCGGCCCGGATGTCGACGTCCTCGTCCGGCACCCCGAAGTCGCCCGGCGGACCGCCCTGGACCCCCGCGGCGCGGAGCTGCTCGCCGATCATCTTCGCGACGCTCTTCGGAACGGCGGTGTACAGGAGCCGCGCGCCCGGCGCCGCGGCGCGATCGAACGCCGCGGTCGCGTGGCGGTGGATGGCCTTGTGATCGGGATGTCCGTAGATCCCGCTCGCGTCGAACGTGAACACGACCGCCGGCGGGTCCTCGCGGAACAGCGCGGCCAGCTTCTCGACGACCTCGTCGTCCGGCGCGTTCGCGTAGGCGCGGGCGTCCGAGTTCTCGGGCGTGCCGTCCATGCCGGAGTCGCGGTAGCCGAGGAACCGCACGTCAGTCACCCCGAGGGCCGCGCATGCCGTCCGCAGCTCCTGCTCCCGAACGGCGCCGAGGGTCTCGGGCGTCGCGTTGGTGCCGGCGGCGATCTCGCCGACCTCGCCGCGCGTCGCGCAGATCGCCGTCACGTGCCACCCCAGCGAGATCGCGCGCGCGAGCGTGCCGCCGACGGAGAAGGTTTCATCGTCGGGGTGGGCGAACGCGGCGATCGCGCGCTTGGTCACGGCGCCGCCCGACGCCGCGAAGTCACCCAGGCCAGCACGAG
>JAXDLF010000247.1:0-3370 GCA_034666765.1 Chloroflexota bacterium | reverse complement strand
CGAACCGGCGCGCGCGGCGCGTTCGTCCCGGATGAGCTCCGGCTCGTCTCTCGCGTCCTCGCGCATCTGGCCGAGGGACTCCGGACGAGCTTGATCCTCGACGTGGCCGAGACCGACGAGATCGCCGACGGGCCCGGTCTCGTTCTGCTGAGTGACGAGCTCGACGTCGTCGCCAGCACCGCCGCCGCCGACCGCTGGCTCGCCGATCTCCACACCCACGAGCAGCCGGACATCGGACCGCTCCCGGCATCCGTCTACGCGGTGACCGCGCGGCTTCACGCGCTCGAGTGGAGTCCCACGCTGGATCCGCAGCTCACACCGCGCTCACGGGTACGGACCGCCGCCGGACACTGGCTCGTCGTGCACGCGACCCGGCTCACCGGCGCGAACGGTCCGGGCCGGATCGCGGTCATCATCGAGCCGGCCCAGCCCGCCGAGATCGCGCCGGTGATCCTTCAGGCCTACGACCTGTCCGTCCGGGAGCGTGAAGTCACCCAGCAGGTGATCCGCGGGCTGTCGACGAGCGAGATCGCCGAGCGGCTCTTCATCTCATCCAATACGGTGCAGGACCACCTGAAGGCGATCTTCGAGAAGGTCGGCGTCTCGAGCCGCCGGGAGCTCGTGGCCCGCATCTGGACGCAGCAGTACTGGCCGCGTATCGCCGCGCGGACGAAGCTGGCCGCCGACGGGAGCTTCGCGACCTCCTGATGCGCGGTGCGGCGGCTACCGGAACGCCACGCTGATCGCGTAGCGGAGCTGGGCCAGTGCGAGGCCGTCACCGTAGAAGTCGTCACCGACGCGGATCTCGAAGTGCAGGTGGGGGCCGCCCTCCGGGTAGCCCGAGCTGCCGACCGCGCCGATGACCTGGCCCTGCGTCACCACGTCCCCGGCGCGCAGGGGCGCGACCGCCGACAGGTGCGCGTACCGGGTGACGATCCCGCCACCATGGTCGATCCAGACCTGGCGCCCGCGGATGCGATCGAGCGTCGCCGACGGCGTGAAGCCCGCGGCCTGCGCCGCGTCGAAGGCGGCCTGCTCCTCGGTCGCGCTCCAGTCGGTGAACGTGCTGTCGACGCGCAGGATCGTCCCGCCCTTCGCCGCGAGGACCGGCGTGCCGGCGCTCACGGGGAAGTCGATGCCCTCGTGGTACCCGGCGCGGTACGCCCGCGGCGAGTTCGGGAGGTACTGCTCCTCAGCGGGGACCTCGATGCCGCCGAGCGGGATCACGAAGCCGGACACGAGCCGTGGCTGGGCGCGCATCGGCCGCTCGGTCGGCGCGGCTTGCGGCCACTCCCACACCTTCGGCGTCGGGCTCGCGGAGCCGGGAAGCGTCACCGATCCTCCGGAGCGGGAGACGCTCGCCATCGTCGCGATCGCGGCAAGCGCCGCGACGGCGATGATCGCGATGAGCGGGCGCATATACTGACGGTACACGCGTCGACCTTTAACGACCGGTCCTGCGAGGCCGGAAAGGGAGTGCGCAGCTGCCGATCATCCTCGCGTCCGACGACCTCCGGCGAGCCATCGCGCGCATCGCGCACGAGATCGTCGAACGGGATCGCGATCTTCCAGGTCTCGCGCTCGTGGGTATTCGCGCGCGCGGCGACCTCATCGCGACGCGGCTCCACGACGCGATCCGTCGCAACGAGGGCGTCGACGTGCCCCTGGGGTCGCTGGACATCACCCTGTATCGCGACGACCTGACGCGCATCGGGCACGCCCCCGTCGTGCGCGAATCGGTGATCCCGTTCTCGGTCGATGGCCGCATCGTCGTCCTCGTCGACGACGTGCTCTTCACCGGCCGGACCATCCGCGCCGCGATGGACGCCCTGGTCGACTACGGCCGGCCGCGGGCCATCCGCCTCGCGGTGCTGATCGACCGCGGCCACCGCGAGCTGCCGATCCGCGCCGACTTCGTCGGGAAGAACGTGCCGACGGCCATCACCGACGACGTGCGCGTGCAGCTCGCCGAGACCGGCGGCGCCGACCAGGTCGAGCTCGTCGGGGCCGGTGTGCCCGCATGAGCTGGCAGCGGCGGCACGTCCTCGCGACCGACGATTGGTCGCGCCAGGAGATCGAGCACGTGCTCGAGACGACCGGCGCGATGGTCGAGGTCCTCGGCCGGCCCATCCGCCGCACGCCCGCGCTGCGCGGCCGCACGGTGATCCTGTTCTTCGCCGAGGCCTCGACGCGCACGCGCGTCTCGTTCGAGCTCGCGGCCAAGGCCCTCTCCGCCGACGTCACGAACATCACCGCGAGCGGATCGTCCGTCGAGAAGGGCGAGACGCTGCTCGACACCGTGCGCACGCTGACCGCACTCGGCGGCGACGTCATCGTCATGCGCCACGCCGCGTCGGGCGCGCCGTACTTCGTCGCGGATCGCACGGATGCGGCGGTCATCAACGCCGGCGACGGCTGGCACGCCCACCCGACCCAGGGATTGCTCGACGCGTACACGCTGCGCGGCGCGCTCGGCGATCTCGCCGGCAAGCGGATCGTGATCGTCGGCGACATCACCCACTCACGCGTGGCGCGGTCGGACATCGACGCGCTCGTGCCGCTCGGCGCCGGCATCACGCTCTCCGGCCCACCGACGCTTGTTCCTTCCGCGTGGCGCTGCGGCATGGCCCCGCGGGGTACCGCCTTCGAGCCCGACCTCGATCGGGCGCTCGACGGGGCCGATGCGGTGATCGCCCTGCGGCTGCAGAAGGAGCGGCAGCACGCCGGCCTCCTGCCGTCGATCCGCGAGTACGCGCGCACCTGGGGACTCTCCGAGGCGCGCGTCGCGCTGATGCGCCCGGGCGCGCCGGTCCTCCACCCGGGGCCGATGAACGAGGGGGTGGAGATCGCGGCGTCCGTCGCGCATGGCGCGCGCTCGCTCATCGAGACGCAGGTCACCAACGGCGTCGCCGTCCGGATGGCGCTCCTCTATCTGCTCGCGGGCACGCCGGAGCCGCGGGAATGACCGCGCTCGACGACGCCACGCGCGACGCCCGGACGCGGGGCTTCGTCACCGCCCCGGGCTTCATCGACCTGCACGCGCATCTTCGGGAGCCGGGCTTCGAGGAATCGGAGACGATCGCGACG
The DNA here is from genome assembly GCA_034666765.1 of Chloroflexota bacterium. Lineage (GTDB taxonomy): Bacteria > Chloroflexota > Limnocylindria > P2-11E > P2-11E > UBA4735. Next base: position 283 of record JAXDLF010000247.1, on the reverse strand, counting down.
GGTGCCCGCGCCGCGCTCGCGGGCGGCTTCACCACGATCTGCGCGATGCCGAACACCGAGCCGGCGATCGACTCGCCGGGCCTGATCGCCGAGCTCATCGCGCGCGGCCAGGCCGCGCATGCCGCGCGGGTCCTGCCGATCGCCGCGATCACGCGGGGCCGGAGGGGAAAGGAGCTCGCCGACCTCGTCGAGCTGGCGGCCGCGGGCGCCGTGGCCTTCTCCGACGACGGATCGCCGGTCGCCGACGCCCAGCTGTTCCGCAACGCGCTCGAGTACGCGCGCG
>JAXDLF010000246.1:0-7069 GCA_034666765.1 Chloroflexota bacterium | reverse complement strand
CGCCACGCCCGAGGCGTTCGAGCGGGCGGCGCGGATCGCGCGCGACGCGAGCCGGCCGATCTCGGACATGCGCGGCACAGCCGAGCACCGGCGCCGGCTCGTCGGCGTCCTCGTGCGCCGCGCGCTCGAGCGCGCCGCCGAGCGGGCCCTCGGAGCGGATGCATGACGGAGAGCGCGGACGGCGGTGCGGAGATCGTGACCGCGACCATCAACGGCGAGGTCCGGTCCTTCGTGGCCGAGCCGCGCCACAGCCTGCTCGAGGTCCTTCGGGACGGGCTCGGGCTCACCGGCGCGAAGGAGGGCTGCAACAACGGCAACTGCGGCGCGTGCAGCGTGCTGCTGGACGGCCGTCTCGTGAACTCGTGCCTCGTCCTGGCCGTCGAGGTCGAGGGGTCGACCGTCGCCACCGTCGAGGGCCTCGCGACGCCGGGCGGCCTGCATCCGATCCAGGAGTCGTTCCTCGCGGACGCGGCGCTCCAGTGCGGCGTGTGCACCCCGGGCTTCATCGTCGCGGCGAAGGCGCTCCTCGACGTGAACCCCTCGCCCACCGAGCACGACATCCGCTGGTGGCTGGCCGGCAACCTCTGCCGGTGCACGGGCTACGACAAGATCGTGCGGGCGGTTCAGGGCGCCGCCGCGGCCCTGCGGCAGGGGTCGTAGTGCCGGCGGTCCACGTCCCCGCGGAGCTGCGCGATCTCACCGGAGGACGCGCGATGGTGGACGTCGACGCGCGAACGCTGGGGGAGGTGATCGACGGGCTCGAGACGCGGTACCCCGGGTTGCGAACGAGGCTCGTCACCGACGGGCACCTGCGGCCGGGGCTACGCGCGCTCGTAGCCGGCGCGCCGGCGAAGGGCGATCTCAGGGGCCCCGTGGGTGCGACGGACGAGATCTTCTTCCTGCGCCAGATCGGTGGCGGGGCGTGACGGGCGGCGGAACGAGAGGGGCAGGGTGGCGATGACCGAGCCGAAGACGAATGGCCACACCGTGATCGGGACCCGGCCGCGCAGGCACGACGCCGTGGACAAGGTCACCGGCCGCGCGCTGTACGGCGTGGACGCGCGGATGCCGAACATGCTGCACGGCCGCGTGCTGCGCAGCCCGCACGCCCACGCGCGGATCCTGTCGATCGACACGAGTCGCGCCGAGGCCCTCCCGGGGGTCCGTGCGGTCATCACCGCCAAGGACCTGCCCGACCCCGCGGATGTGATGCTCGAGTCGAACGAGCAGGGTTCCGCTCCGCTGCGGTACAAGGTGCTCAACATGCTGGCGCGCGATCGGGTCCTGTATCACGGGCATGCCGTGGCCGCGGTCGCGGCGACGGACGCGCACACCGCCAAGCTCGCCCTCGACCTCATCGACGTGCGCTACGAGCTGCTGCCGGCGGTACTCGACGGGCGCGAGGCGATGCGCGAGGGCGCGCCGCTCCTGCTGCCCGAGCTTCGGACGGAGCGAGGCGGTGCGTTCGGCGATCGGCCGACGAACGTCGCGTCGCACATCACGTACGCCGAGGGCGACGTCGAGCGTGGCTTCGCGGCGGCCGACCTCATCGTCGAGCGCGAATTCACGACCGCGACGGTGCACCAGGGCTACATCGAGCCGCACGCGGCGACCGCGTCCTGGGGGGCGAACGGGGAGCTCGTCATCGAATGCGCCTCCCAGGGCCACTTCGTCATCCGCGACGAGCTCGCCGACATCCTTCAGTGGCCGCCATCGAAGATCCGGATCGTCCCGCTCGAGATCGGCGGCGGCTTCGGCGGCAAGACAACGGTCTGGCTCGAGCCGCACGCGGCGGTCCTGTCACGCAAGTCCGGCCGGCCGGTGAAGGTCACGATGGATCGCGCCGAGGTCCTCATGGGCACCGGGCCCGCGGCGGGCAGCTACGAGCGCGTCAAGATCGGCGTCACCACGGCGGGCCGGATCACCGCGCTCGAGTGCGAGATCATGCTCGAGGCGGGAGCCTTTCCCTCGTCGCCGATCGACCCCGCGGCGATCTGCGCGGTCGGGCTCTACGACCTCGAGAACTTCCGCGTCGACGGCTATGACGTCGTCGTGAACAAGCCGAAGACCACCGCCTATCGCGCGCCCGGCGCACCGCAGTCCACCTTCGCCGTCGAGAGCGTCGTCGACGAGGTCTGCGAGCGGCTGCGGATGGATCCCATCGAGTTCCGCCTGCTCAACGCCGCGCGCGAGGGCAGCCTGCGTGCCGATGGCACCCGCTTCCGGCGCATCGGCATGATCGAGTGCCTCGAGGCGGCGCGCGCGTCGGACCATTGGATGACACCGCTCGTCCAAACGAAGGGCGTGAAGCGGGGACGCGGGGTCGGCGCGGGCCACTGGATCAACACGAGCGGCCAGGCGACGGTGAACGCCCGCCTGGATGCGGACGGTACGGTGCTGCTGCTCGAGGGCTCCGTCGACATCGGCGGCACCCGCACCGCCATCGCGATGCAGCTGGCCGAGGCCATCGGCATCCCCGCGGCGGACGTCCACCCGTTCATCCCGGACACGTCATCGGTCGTGCACAGCCGCCTGACCGGCGGGAGTCGGACGGCCTTCGTCACCGGGCTCGCCGCGTACGAGGCCGGTCGCGAGCTCCAGCGCATGATGCTCGATGGCCTCACGAGGCTCTGGGGGGCCGAGGCGCGCCGCGTCGCGGGCGGCGGATTCGCCGGGCCGGAACGTCAGGTGTCGTTCAAAGATGCGGCCCGGCTCCTCGCCGCTGCGCGGATCGAGTGCAACGCGGTCGTGACCCTCAAGGCACCGGAGGCCGGCCCCGCGTACGCGATCAACATCGCGGACGTCGAGGTCGACGAGGAGACCGGGAAGACCCGCGTCATCCGCTACACGGCGGTCCAGGATGTCGGGAAGTCCATCTACCCGCCGCACGTCGAAGGGCAGATCCACGGCGGCACGGCGCAGGGCATCGGCTGGGCGCTCAACGAGGGCTACTGGTACGACGCCGAGGGCCACCTGCGCAATGCGACGCTCCTCGACTATCGGATGCCGACGGCACTCGACCTTCCGATGATCGAGACGATCGTCGTCGAGGTACCGAATCCCAAGCATCCCTATGGCGTCCGTGGTGTCGGGGAGATCCCGATCGTCCCGCCGCTCGCGACGATCGCCAACGCGATCCACGATGCCGTCGGCGTGCGGATGGCCGACCTGCCCATCACGCCCTCGCGACTCGCGGCGTCGCTTGCCGAGCGCGACGCGGGGCGGACCGTGGGCGCCGGCCGCTAGCCGGGGTCGGGTCAGCGGCCTCCGAGGTACTGGGCGGCGCCGCGCACCGCGCGGCCATCCGGCCCGAACTGGATCCACTCCGCGCACGACTTGCCGCGATGGTTCTGGAACGTGATGACCACGCTGTCGTGCCCGACGAACACCGCGGGGCCGTTGAAGTGCAGCTGCGGTGCGCGCTCGAGGGCGCGCGTCCAGTACGACCGGAGCGCCTCCTTGGTGTGAAGGCTGGCCGACGGCTCGCCCATGAGGTCCGCGACCCAGGGAGACGTGAACACGCAGTCCTCGGCCCAATGGGAAAGGACGCCCTCGAGATCATGCGCGTTCCAGGCCTCGATGTACTCGCGGGCGAAGGCCTCGGCTTGAGCAACGCTCAGCATGGCGCCGGCCCGTTCATCGCCCTCACGCGCCGAATCGAGCGGGGCTGAAGGCTTCGAATCCGGCCGGCGTCCGCCCCGTCGTGATGTGCTGCGTGACGAGCTCGGCCGTCGCGGGTCCGAGCGTCATCCCGAGATTCGAATGGCCCGCTGCGACGACGACGTTCGGGTAGCGGCGCAACGGACCGATCGCCGGCATCCCATCGGGCAGGATCGGACGCATCCCGACCCACTCGTCGGTCCGCCCCGAGAGCCCGCCGGCGAAGAACGGCGCCGAGGATCGGGCGACCGCCTCGACCCGCCGCGGGTCGAGGTATCGATTGAGGCCGCTGAACTCGAGCGTGCCGGCCAGCCGGAGGCGGTCATGCAACGGAGTCACCGCGATCCGCGCATCGTGGAGGAACAGCGAGTGCGTCGGCATCGCCACCGGCCGGAACGCGAGGCTGTAGCCCTTGGCGGCCTGCATCGGGAGCCTGACCCCGAGCGATCGCGTGAGGGCGCCGGTCCACGCGCCGGCCGCCAGCACCACGTGATCCGCCGGAAGGACCGAATCGCTCGTCCGCACACCGCGAACGGCGGCATCGGTCACGTCGAATCCCTGGACCGTCTCGTGCTCACGAACGTCGACGCCGCACGCGGTGGCCGCACGATGGAGAGCCGCGGTCACTTGCTCCGGGTCGACGAAGCGGTCCTCCTGCAGGACGAAACCCGCGGTCACGGCGGGCGAGAGCGCGGGCTCGAGCGTGCGCATGGCGTCACCTTCGATCACCTCGGGACGCCTGTAATCGCCGGTGGCAACCGAGTGCAGGTGCTCGAGTGCGCCGGGTATCCGCCGGTCGTCGAGAAAGCAGTAGAGGAGTCCGAGGCCGTGGAGGTCGATGCCGACGCCGGACTGCCGCAGCCGTTCGTAGGCCGGCACCACGCCGGAGGCGAGCCGGGACATCGCAGCGACTCCACGCTGCTGCGCGGGCCTATTGCAGAACCGTGCGAATTGGGACAGCCACGGCCCGAGGGCGAGCATCGCACTCGGCTTGAAATAGAGCGGGCTGCCCGATCGGGAGAGCGACCGCAGCCCCTCGGACATCACCCCTGGACCCGGCACCGGAACGGCGCGGACCGGGGTGATCAATCCCGCGTTGCCTTTCGAGGTGCCCTGGCCGGTGCGGGCCATCTCGACGACGGTGACGTCGAGCCCGGCCCGTCGCAGAAGGTAGGCGCACGACAGGCCAACAACGCCGCCGCCGACGACGACAACGCGACCGCTCATCGCGGGCCTGACTCGCGAGCTCCGCGTGACATCGTTCTTCTCCTGATCTGCGTCCGTGCGCGCGCGATCAACCCGCGCGGTTTTCGACGATAAGGTCGCCGACATGTGGCCACCAGATGAAACTTAAGTCGCATCGATGGGGAAGTGGCTCGCGAATTTGGGACAATGCACGTGGATGAGGCGAAGCACCGATCGCGCATCGCGTTGATGGACGGCGCTGACGACACGCTGCCGCTCGACGGCGTGCGTGTCCTGAGCCTGGCGCTGAACGTGCCGGGTCCCGTCGCGGCGAGGCGGCTCGCGCAGCTGGGCGCGGCCGTCAGCAAGATCGAGCCGCCTGCGGGTGATCCGCTCGCTCAGTACTGCCCCGAGTGGTACGCCGAGCTGCATCTCGGGCTCAGCGTCCGCACGCTCGACCTGCGGTCGGACGCGGACATCGCGCGCCTTCACGGCGAGCTCGGGGAGACAGACCTACTCCTGACCTCGCACCGGACGCGGTCGCTCGCACGCGTCGGGCTCGACTGGATCGCCTTGCATCGGCGGCATCCGCGCCTGTGTCATGTCGCGATCGTCGGACACTCCGGAGACGACGCGGATGTTGCGGGCCACGATCTCACGTATCTCGCGAATGTCGGCCTGCTGACCCCTCCCGACGTGCCCCGGACGCTGGTCGCCGATCTCGGTGGCGCGGAGCGAGCCGTCGTCGAGGCGACCGTCGCGCTGCTCGCTCGCGAGCGAACCGGCGAGGCGACGTATCGGGAGGTGTCTCTCGGCGCCGTCGCCGAGAGCTTCGCCGCGCCCCTTCGCTACGGCGTCACCGCTCCGGCCGGCATCCTCGGCGGCACGCTTCCGGCGTACGGCCTGTATCGGGCCATGGACGGCTGGATCGCCCTCGCCGCCTTGGAGCCGCGGTTCAGCGCTCGTCTTGCCGAAACCTTTTCGTTGCCCGCGCTGGAGCGGCCGGCGCTCGAAGCGATCTTCAGCGCGCGGTCGGTCAACGAATGGGAAGACTGGGCTCGGGAGCGGGACATCCCGCTGGCTGCGGTGCGCTAGCTGGGGCGGCGCCGTCAGCTCGCGCGCTGCTCCGCCGGCCCGACCGACAGGTGCGCGAGGCACGCTCGCAGGAGGACGCGAAGCTTCCGCTGATCGGCCGCCGGCATCTCCGCGAGCATCGTGCGCTCGAGCTCCCGCACGGCGCCCGCGCAGCGCTCGACGATGTCCTCGCCCTCGGCCGTGAGTCGCAGTTGGAGTACGCGGCCGCCCGCGGGATGCGGCCGGCGCGTGATGAGCTTCGCCCGCACCAGGCTCCCGATCGCGCCGTTCATCGTCTGCGGGGTCACGAAGCGCGATCGAGCCAGATCGGCGCTGGATCGACCCGGTGACTGTTTCAGCGACGCGAGCACCCCGAACTCGATGAGCGTCAGCCCGTATGGGCGCAGTTTCGCGTCGATCGTCTGAAGGAAGGCGTGCTCGAGGCTGCGCAGCAGGTACGCGACCGAGTCCGTCCAGTCCGCCGAGGTTGTCACGGGAGATACATTGACAGATAGCCGAATATCCGTCAACCTGACATGAGTGTTCGACCTGCTGAAGCGCTACCTGAGCCCATACCGGCGGGAGCTCGCGCTCGTCATCGGCCTGCTCTTCGTCCAGTCGATCGCGAACCTCTACCTCCCTGAGCTGAACGCCGACATCATCAACAACGGCGTCGTGAAGGGAGATCTCGACTACATCTGGCGCGCGGGCGCGGTCATGATCCTCGTGACGCTCGTCTTCGGCGGCGCGTCGGTCGTCGGCGCGTACTGGGGGGCGCGGGTCGCCATGGGTTTCGGCAGGGACATTCGGAGCGCGGTGTTCCGGAAAGTCCAGACGTTCTCGCAGGTGGAGGTCAACCACTTCGGCACGCCGTCGCTCATCACGCGCAACACGAACGACGTGCAACAGGTCCAGCAGTTCATCGTCATGGCCCTGGCGATGATGATCTCCGCACCGATCCTCGCGATCGGCGGCGCGATCATGGCCCTTCGTCAAGACGTGCCCCTCAGCGGCATGCTGCTCGTGATCATCCCGCTCATGGGCCTTGTGATCGGCCTGATCGTGACCCGCGCGATCCCGCAGTTCCAGGCCGTGCAACGCAAGATCGACCGCATCAACCTGGTGGTCCGCGAGGCCTTGTCCGGCGTCC
>JAXDLF010000245.1:0-3439 GCA_034666765.1 Chloroflexota bacterium | reverse complement strand
ACGACGCCGGCGACCGGGCCGGGTACGTGACCGCCTTCGTGGACCAGGCCCTCCGGCGGGACGACGTCGGACCGGCGTTGCGGGATCATCTGCGCTCGCGGGGCTGGAGGGCGCCGGGGTCCTAGGCCGGTCCTGGTACCAGCGCCCGGTTCTGGCGGCCCCCGCGACCGCGAACGGGCGCGGGGGCCTATTTGGTACCCTTTCCGGCGTTCCCCTTTCGTACACCTTGGCTATCGCCATGGTCGCGTGCGGCTGGGGGTGGGGAGAGAGCACAGATCCGAAGCTACGCAGCGCACCGCGTCCTGCGAAACGCCGGCCTTGGCCTGCTCGCCTTCGTCGTGATGGCGGGGACCTGGTCGATCGCGGCTCCGGCCCGGAGCGGGACGCCGCCGGCCGTGGCCGTCGCCGGGTACGAACGCGCGGCCGGGCTCGCCCGGTTCCGCCCGCTCACCGTCCTTGACCCGTTCACCTCCGTCACCGTCGTCGTCGACGGGATCGCCCTCGCCACCGACACCCAGGCCGAGGAGACCGTCGGCGGGCTCCTGCGGTCGGCCGGGATCGACGTCCAGTCCGGCGACCGCCTCTCGGTGCCCCTGGACCGGCCGCTGGTCGCGGGCCTCCGGATCGAGCTCGAGCGGGGGTTCCCGGTGACCGTCGTCGACGGGGGCAGCCCCATCGCCATGCGGGCCCAGCCCGGCTCCGTGGCCGCCTTCCTGGGCCGGTCCGGCATCGCCGTCGGACCCAACGACCTCCTGGAGGTCGCGGCCGAGGGCCCGGTCGTCCCGGGCGCCATCATCGGGATCCAGCGGGTCACCGAGGCGACCGCGGTCGAGACCATCCCCGTCGCGGCGCCGGTCCAGACGGTCGCGGATCCGAGCCAGTACACCGGCTGGCGGTCGGTCACGGTCGCGGGCGCGGCCGGCTCGTCGAAGGTGACGTTCCTCGTCCGCCGGGTGAACGGCGTCGAGACCGGCCGGACCATCGTCGCCACCGAGGAGCTCACCGCGCCGGTGGCGCAGGTGGTGCGCGTGGGCACGAAGGTCAGGCCGCTGCCACCGCCGCCCGCGGAGATCGAGGCGCTCATTCGCACCGCCGCGGCCAAGTACGGCGTCGATCCGGAGCAGCTCCTTCGCGTCGCGTACTGCGAGAGCCGCTACGACCCGCTCGCGTACAACGGGATCCTCGGCGCGTCCGGGCTGTTCCAGATCATCCCCGGGACGTGGCGCGCGAACAGCGCCGCGGCCGGGTACGGCGGCGCGAGCGTGTTCGATGCGTTCGCGAACGCGAACGTCGCCGCGTTCATGTTCTCGAAGGGCCAGGCCTACCAGTGGGCCTGCAAGTGAGGTCCGGCCGCAACTAGCAACTAGGCTCGCCGCGATGCGCCACGACCTCAGCGACCCCAAGGCCCTGCGCGCGGTGCTCGACCGCCACGACCTTCGCGCCGCGACGGGCATCGGCCAGCACTTTCTCGTCGACCGCTCGGCGCTGGCCGCGATCGTCGACGCGGCGACGATCACGCCCGACGACGACGTGCTCGAGATCGGGCCGGGTCCGGGGGTCCTGACGGCGGCGCTCGCCGATCGGGCGCGCTCGGTGACCGCCGTCGAGATCGACGCCCGGATGATCGCGGTGCTGCACGACACGGTCGGCGACCGAGACAACGTCCGGGTGGTGCGGGCCGACGCCCTCGAGGTCGACCTCTTCTCCCTCGGCGAGCGGCCGCCGACGCGCATCGTCGCGAACCTCCCGTACCAGATCACGTCGCCGCTGCTCATCAAGTTCCTCGAGGATCCCCGCCGCCCGCCGCGCATCGTCGTGCTGGTGCAGCAGGAGGTCGCGCGGCGGATCGTCGCCCAGCCCGGCGATGTGAAGGAGCGGGGCTTCCTGTCGGTCTTCGTCCAGTCATTCGCCGATCCGTCGATCGTCCGCCGGGTGCCGGCGCGCTCGTTCCGGCCGCCGCCCAAGGTGGACTCCGCGATCGTGGCGCTTCGCAGCCACGCCACGCCGGCGTTCGCGCCACTCGATCAACACCGCTTCCTCGCTCTCGTGAGCGACGCCTTCCGGCACCGTCGCAAGCAGCTGCGCAGCGCGCTCGGCTTCGAGGCCGGGATCACCAAGGATCGCGCCGGCGCCGCGCTCCGGGCGGCCGGCATCGACCCCGCACGCCGCCCCGAAGAGCTGTCGGTCGCCGAGTGGGTGGCCCTCGCGACCACGCTCGGATGAGCCGCGCGGTTCGGGTCGCGGCACCGGCGAAGGTCAACCTCACGCTCGAGGTCGTCGGCCGGCGTGAGGACGGGTTTCACGAGCTGCGGAGCGTGTTCGCGACCGTGGATCTCGCGGATCGGGTGCGCGTCGCCACCGCGAGGCGACTCGACGTGGCGGTGCGACCCGATCCGCTCGCTCCGGGCGCCGCGCCCGGCACGGAGCTCGCGGCCCGGGCGGTTCACGCGCTGGCCGCGGCCACCGGCCACCCCGCGCGGGCCCACGTGCGCGTGGCGAAGCGGATCCCGGTCGCGGCGGGACTCGGCGGCGGTTCGAGCGATGCCGGGGCCACGCTCCGCGGGCTCGCCCGCCTGTGGCGGGTCGACGTCGATCTGCCTGCGATCGGCGCGATGATCGGCTCGGACGTCCCGTTCTTCGCGTCGGGCGCGCCGTTCGCGCTCGTCGAGGGGCGCGGGGAGCGGGTCCGCGAGCTGCCGTCACCGCCCATCGATCTCTGGATCGTCCTCGTACGGGTCGCCGTACGCGTGGCGACGGCGGACGTGTTCGGCGCGCTGCGGAAAGAAGAATGGAGTGACGGCACCGCGTCCACCGCCTTGGCCGCTGCGTTCGATGCCGGCGGCGTCGACGCGGCAACGATCCGGACGCATCTCCGTAACGACCTGCTGGATGCCGCGAGCCGGGTGAGCCGGGACATCGGTGAGGCCCGCCTGCTGGCGGGCGCGAAGGGCGTGACCCTGGCCCTCTCCGGCAGTGGTCCATCTTTGTTCACCATCGCGGATTCCCGGCGCGAGGCCCTTCGTCTCGCACGCATCCTGCGGGGCCAGGGCCTCGATGCGAGACCCCAGCAGCTCGGATCGTCCGGCCAACGGGCCATGCGACCGAGCGCTGTCACCCTAAGGTCTCTGGATGGACGACAAGGGTGACATGACGGTTCGGCAGGCCGGCCGGAAGGGCGGCAAGCTCACCGCCACCAAGCACGGCCCCGAGTTCTATCGCGAGATCGGTCGCCGCGGCGGCCAGGCTCGCAAGAAGCAGCTCGGCGCCGGCGGCTACGCGGACCTCGGTCGCAAAGGTGGTGAGGCGCGGAAGGGCCAGCTCGGGAGCGAGGGCTACGCGCAGCTCGGCCGGCGCGGAGGCGAAGCGCGAAAGACGCAGCTCGGGAGCGAGGGGTACGCGCAGCTCGGCCGCAAGGGCGGCCGCCGCGTCGCGGAGCTCA
>JAXDLF010000244.1:0-4918 GCA_034666765.1 Chloroflexota bacterium | reverse complement strand
ACGACCTCGCGGACCTCGGCGAGCAGATCGGCTTCCTTCCGTTCCTCGTCGAGGTGGTTCCGGAGCCACTCCTTGTCGTGGAACGGCCGGTCGGCGGTGGGCTGCATCATCAGATGACCCGCCCCGGCCCGCCGCCGCCGTCCTGGAGCGGCAGCCCGGCCCGCTTCCACGCGGTGACCCCGCCCTCGAGGTTCTCGACGGTGTAGCCGAGCGTGCGAAGGCCGCGGCTGGCGGCCTCGCTCCGATTGCCGTGCCGGCAGACGGCGAGGATCGGCTGGTCCTTGGGCACCTCGGCCAGACGCTCGCGCAGCTGGCCGAGCGGGATGTGCTGCGACCCGGCGATGTGTCCGGCCTGCCACTCGTCCGGCTCCCGGACATCGAGCAGGTGCAGGTCGGTCCGGTCCTTCGCGTCCTCCGGCGTCATGGCCCGAATTCTGCGACAGCCGGAGCGGCCATGGATCGGGACCGCTTCCGCCAGCTCCTGCTGCGAACGCGCGACGAGCTCACCGCGTCGCTCGAGCCCATTCGCGGGCGCCTGCGGGAATCGCAGCTCGAATCCAGCGGCGAGCTCGCCCTCGCCGATCAGCATCCGGCGGATGTCGCGACCGACACCGAGATGCGCGAGCTCGACGTGAGTACGGGGCGGCTGTTCGAGCTGCGGCTGCGGGACGTCGAGGATGCCCTGCGCCGTCTCGACGACGGGACGTACGGGAGCTGTGTCGTGTGCGGCAGGCGGATCCCCGACGAGCGGCTCGAGCTCGTGCCCGAGACGCCATACTGCGTTGAGGACGCGGCGAAGCAGCAGTAACGAGGAGGGCAGCGATGCGCGAGCCGTATCCGGTATCGCTCGTCCCGCTCTTCCCGCAGTTCCTCCAGCGACGCCGGGCGAAAGCGGACTTCCCGCTCCGCCACATGGAGAAGCTCGGTCTCGACCGGCCGGCCTATTTCTTCGTGATCGACCTCGGCATCCAGGATCCCCGCGGCGCCCGGCCGCAGGACATCGGCAACAGCACGTACCGCACGAACGACGAGCCGCTGCGCACGACCGCGGCGGCCGGCGAATCGGTCGGTCTCATCACGTGGCGCGACGGGCGCTGGTCGCTCACCGAGAAGGGGCAGCGCGCCGTCGACGAGATGCGACGGGCCATCGACGCGCATTACGCGTCACTGCTGCCGATCGCGGCCGACGATCTCGAGCGCCTGGCCACGCTGCTCGACTCCGCCTTTCAGGCGGCCGCGGCGTCGGCGGAGCCGCAGACCCGCGAGCACACCCCGCGCGCGATGCGCTATCGCTGGCAGCCGCCGTCGTCGGCGATGGCGAAGCTCGACGCCGCGATCTACGGGCTGTGGCAGATCCGCGACGACTGCCACGTGCAGGCCTGGCGTGACGCCGGCCTCTCCGGACCGGCGCTCGACGTGCTCACGCGGACGTGGCACCACGAGGCCGCGACCGAGGACGAGCTCGCCGGGAAGATCACGACGCAGCGGCCCGACGACGTGCGCGCCGCGGCGCAACAGCTGCGCGGCGCCGGCCTGCTGACCGCCGGTCCGGCGCTCGCCCTCTCCGACCAGGGCCGGTCCGTGCGCGAGGGGATCGAAGCCGCGACCGACCGCTACTTCTTCGCCCCATGGCCCGATGCGGTAGGCGCCCAGGCCGAGTGGATCGAGGGCCGGCTGGGCGCGGTGAACGCGGCGCTCCCCTAACCGGGGCGGTTTTCCCGATCGTTACGTCTGGCATCGATATTGCGAACGGCTGGGGCCAGGATGGCCATCGCTTCGCCAGGGCAGGCCGCCGAGCGCAGCGTGACGCACGACGCTCGGATCCTGGTCGTGGACGACGAATCAGACATCGCGAACCTCCTCGGGACGGTGCTCCGCGAGGAGGGGTTCTCGGTGCGCGTGGTCACGGACTCGCGCCAGGCCCTCGAGGTCTTCAACAGCTTCCGCCCCGACCTGGTGAGCCTCGACGTGATGATGCCCAGCGTCGATGGCATCAGCCTCTGCCTGCAGCTCCGCAAGGAGACCGACGTGCCGATCCTGTTCGTCTCGGCCAAGAGCGACCCGCCGGATCGCGTCGTGGGACTGCGGATCGGCGCCGACGACTACATGGGCAAGCCGTTCGACAACAACGAGCTCGTGGCGCGGGTCGAGGCGCTCCTGCGCCGCCGCTCGTACACCGCGGCGGCCGACCGCGATCGCCGCCAGCTTCGGTTCGGCGTCTTCATCATCGACCTCGGGAGCGTCCAGGCCATTCACGGCGACAGCGCCCTCCCGCTGACCCCGACGGAGTTCAAGCTCCTGAAGACGCTTGCCGGCGAACCCGGCCGCGTGTTCACCCGTGACGATCTCCTGACGGGGGTGTGGGGCTACGAGCCGGGCAGCGACACCCGGCTCGTGGATGTCCACGTCGGCCGGCTGCGCAAGAAGCTCATCGACGGCGGCGTCATCGAGGTCGCCATCGAGACCGCTCGCGGCTTCGGCTACAAGCTGACCCGGACGAGCGAGGAAGCCGCGGCCTCCTAGCGAGGACCGACGCGTGCGCTCAGCCCAGGCTCATCGCGACGCGGCAGGCACCGCCGCAGGACCGCCGGCGGCGCGCGACGGGCGCAACGCCTCCAGCCCGGACATCATCGACCCGAACTGATCGAAGGTCAGCGACTGGGCGCCGTCGGAGAGCGCGCGCTCCGGATCCGGATGCACTTCGATGATCAACCCGTCGGCGCCCGCGGCGACGGCGGCGCGGGCCAGCGGGGGGACGTACGACGCCTTCCCGGTGCCGTGGCTGGGATCGACGACGATCGGCAGGTGCGACAGCTCGTGGATGACCGCGACCGCCGACACGTCCAGGACGTTGCGGGTCGCGGTCTCGCCGCCCGCCACCGGTAGGCCGCGCTCGCACAGCACGACGTTCCGGTTCCCCTCGCGAAGGATGTACTCCGCGCAGAGCAGCCAGTTCTCGATCGTGGGGTACATCCCGCCGCGCTTCAGCAGCACCGGATGCCCGGACCGGCCGACCTCGCGCAGCAGGGCGTAGTTCTGCATGTTCCGCGCGCCGATCTGGAGGATGTCCACGTACTTCGCGCAGAGCGCCACGTCGTGCGGGTCGAGGACCTCCGAGACGATCGGCATCCCGGTCTCCCGCTTCGCGCGAGCGAGCAGCTCGAGGCCTTCCTTGCCCAGCCCCTGGAAGTCGTACGGCGACGTGCGCGGCTTGAACGCGCCGCCGCGCAGGACGTTCGCGCCCGCGGCCTTCACCGCGAACGCCGTCGCGAGCAGCTGCTCCTCGCTCTCGACCGAGCAGGGGCCGGCCATGACGACCATCGATCCGCCGCCGATCGAGAGGCCGTCGACCTTCACGATCGTCGGGTCGGGCTGAAACTCGCGCGACGCGAGCTTGAATCGCTTGAGGACGGGCACGACCTTCTCCACCGCGGGCAGCGATTGCAGCTGCTCGGCGAGTCGGGCCTTGTCGTCGTCGAGGACGCCGATCGCGCCGATGACGCTGACCTCGGTGCCCGACAGGTTCGATCCGTAGCCACGCTCCCGAAGGCGATCGAGGACGTGGTCGATCTGCTCCTTCGTCGCGCCCTTCCGCATGATGATGATCACGCGAATATCGTACGAACAAATGCCGCTCTTCGCGTTCAAGGGCCGATCGCCGCGCGTGCACCCGACGGCGTTCGTGGCTCCCACGGCGGTCCTCATCGGCGACGTGGTCCTCCACGAGCACAGCTCGGTCTGGTTCGGGACGGTGCTCCGCGGGGACATGGACCGCATCGAGATCGGGGCGCGGTCGAACGTCCAGGACAACTCCACCATCCACACCGACGAGCACGAGCCGACGATCGTGGGCGAGGACGTCACCATCGGTCACAACGCCCTGGTCCACTCGAGCGTCATCGAGAACAACGTGCTCATCGGGCAGGCATCCGTCCTCGTCGGCGGCTGCGTCATCGGGACCGGAACGATCGTCGGAGCGGGCGCGGTCGTCCCGGAGAAGATGCGCGTGCCGCCCCGCTCGCTGGTGGTCGGCGTCCCGGCGCGGGTCGTCCGCGAGGCGAGAGCCGAGGACGAGCGCTGGACGGTCAAGGCGGCCGAGCACTACGTGGAGCTTGGCGCCTGGTATCGAGACAACATCGACGGCGGCGCGTCCTAGGTGGCGACGCTCCGCATCGACGGCAACAGCCTGACGATCGCGGACGTCGTGAGCGTCGCCCGGCGCGAGACGCCGGTCGCGCTCGACCGGGCCTCGGAGCAGCTGGTCCGCGCGGCGGCGAAGCTCGTGGCCGACGTCGCCGACGGCGACGCCGCCGTGTACGGGATCAACACCGGCTTCGGTGACCTCTCGCAGGTCCGGATCGCGCGCGGCGACCTGGCCAGGCTCCAGCTCAACCTGCTGCGCAGTCACGCGGCCGGCGTCGGCGACCCGCTGCCGGACGAGGTGACCCGCGCCGTGCTGTTGCTGCGCGCGAACACCCTGGCCGCCGGCCGCTCGGGCGTGCGCCCGGAGACCATCGACCTGCTCCTCGATCTCCTGAATCGCGGCGTGCATCCGGTCATCCCGATGCACGGCAGCGTCGGCGCGTCGGGCGATCTCGCACCGCTGGCCCACGCCGCGCTCGTCCTGGTGGGCGAGGGCGAGGCGACGTTCGAGGGCAAGCGGATGACCGGCGCCGAGGCCCTCAAGCGTGCGGACCTCAAGCCGATCGAGCTCGGACCCAAGGAGGCGCTCGCGCTCATCAATGGGACGCAGGTGATGACCGCGATCGGCTGCCTCGCCCTGCACGATGCGGAGATCCTCTGCACGTCGGCCGACATCGTCGGCGCGCTGTCCGCGGAAGCGCTGCGGGCAACCGACGCGGCGTGGGACCCGTCGCTGCACGCCGAGCGGCCGCACCCGGGACAGGTGATCGTCGCG
>JAXDLF010000243.1:0-5635 GCA_034666765.1 Chloroflexota bacterium | reverse complement strand
CATCGGCATCGCCGCCCAGGCGGTCGGCATCGCGCGGGCGTGCCTCGAGGACTCGCTCGCGTACGCGAAGGAGCGTCAGGCGTTCGGGAAGCCGATCGCGGAGCTGCAGGCGATCCAATGGATGCTCGCGGACATGGCCACGGAGGTCGACGCGGCTCGCCTGCTGGCCTGGCGCGCCGCGACGCTCAAGGATCGCGGCGAGCGCTTCACGGCCGAAGCGGCCATGGCGAAGCTGTTCGCGTCGGACGTCGCGATGAAGGCCGCCCGCAGCTGCGTGCAGATCTTCGGCGGCTACGGCTACCTGAAGGACTTCCCCGCCGAGCGGCACTATCGAGACGCGAAGATCACCGAGATCTACGAGGGAACGAGCGAGATCATGAAGCTCATCATCGCCGAGGACACGTTGGCGTGACGCCGCCGACGACGGGCGCCGGCGCGCTGGTCCTCGCGGTCGTCGCGCTCCTCGGCTTCGGCGCGTTCGCCTACCGTGCGTGGAGGCTGTACCGGTACCTGCGGCTCGGTTGGAACGAAGATCGGCGCGCGGGGCTGGCCGGCCGGCTGAAGGACGAGCTCGTCATCTACCTCCTGCAACGCAAGCTGCTGAAGCGGCCGTACATCATCCGGGGCCTCGCGCACGCGTTCATCTTCTGGGGCTTCATCGTCATCACGATGGGCACCGTCGACCTCCTGCTGAGCGGCCTCGTCGGGCTGCGGATGCCCGGCGCGGAGAGCGGGTTCTTCGTCTGGGCGGTCGACGTGTTCGCGGCGCTCGTGCTCGCGTCGATCGTGCTCGCGGTGGTCCGCCGCGCGTTCTTCAAGCCGCCGCGGATGCACATCGCGCTCGACGGCTACATCATCCTCGGGCTCATCGCGACGCTGATGGTGTCGCTGCTGGTGTTCGAGAACGCCGGTCTCGCCGCGGGCTACCTCGCGGCGCACCAGGCGGTTCCGCCGTTCGCGCAGCTGCTGCCGCTGCCGTATCCGCCCGACGCCGCGGGCACGGTCTTCGCGGCGGCATGGTGGGTTCATGTCGTGACCGTCCTCGGGTTCGCGGCGTACCTGCCGCAATCGAAGCACCTGCACATCGTCACGACCCTGCCGAACGTGTTCTTCCGCTCGCAGCGGCCGCGTGGCGCCCTCCGCTTCGTCGAGCGCATCGAAGAGCAGGAGACGTTCGGCGCGGCCACGCTCCGCGACCTGTCGTGGAAACAGCACCTCGACGGATACACCTGCACCGAGTGCGGGCGCTGCTCGGACAATTGCCCGGCGCTCGCGACGGGGAAGCCCCTCGATCCGCAGAAGATCGTCCTCGACCTCCGCGACCTGCTGCTGAAGGAGGGGGACCTGCTGCTGAAGGACCCCACGGCGACGGGCACGCCGCCGGCGCGTCAGCTGGCGACGAAGCCCGACGAGCTCTGGGCCTGCACGACGTGCGCGGCCTGCGTCGAGCAATGCCCCGTGACGATCGAGCACATCGACAAGATCGTGGACATGCGCCGCTACCTCACCATGCAGGAGGCGGCGGCGCCGCCGGAGGCGCAGCGGGCGATGACGAACATCGAGCGGGCGGGCAATCCCTGGGGCGAGGCCGCCGGTACGCGCGGCGACTGGGCCGAGGGGCTCGGCGTGCCGACGTTCGCGGAGACGCCGGACGCCGAGTACCTGTACTTCGTCGGATGCGCGGCATCCTTCGACCGGCGCAACCAGCGCGTCGCGAAGGCGCTGGCGAAGATCCTCCGGTCCGCCGGGATGTCGTTCGCGATCCTCGGCTCCCTGGAGACCTGCAACGGCGATCCGGCCCGCCGCATGGGGAACGAGTACCTCTGGCAGCTGCAGGCCCAGCGGAACATCGAGACCTTCGGGCGCTACAAGATCCGCAAGATCATCGCGTCGTGCCCGCACTGCTTCAACACGCTCGCGAATGAGTACCCCCAGCTCGGCGGCAGCTACGAGGTGGTCCACGCGCTGCAGCTGGTCCAGGACCTCATCGAGCAGCGGAAGATCGTGCTCGGCCCCGGCCCCGCGGAGTCGGTCGCGTACCACGATCCCTGCTACCTGGGCCGGCACAACGGCATCTACGAGGATCCGCGCGCCGTCCTCGATGCCATCGATGGGGTGACCCGGATGGAGATCGAGCCGCACCACCGGGAGCGGGGCTTCTGCTGCGGCGCCGGCGGCGGGCGCATGTGGATGGAGGAGAAGGTCGGCCAGCGGGTGAACCACCGCCGGGTCGAGCAGATCCTCGCCGCCGGGGACGCGAAGGGCGAGCGACCGTCGAAGGTCGCATCCGGATGCCCGTTCTGCCTGATCATGCTCGACGAGGGCGTGGGCGCGAAGGGGATCGCGGACGAGCTGAAACCCGTCGACGTGCTCGAGCTCGTCGCCGGGCGCCTCACCGACACCGGCAGCGACCCCCGGTCAAAGGAGACCGCGACCGCATGAGACTGCTCGTCTGCGTCAAACAGGTACCGGACTCGACGACGCGCGTGAAGGTCGCGCCCGATGGGACGTCGATCGTGACCGACGGCGTCACCTGGTCGATCTCGCCGTACGACGAGTACGCGATCGAGCTCGCGCTCGAGCACAAGGACACGGCCGCCGACACGGTCGTGAGCGTCATCACCGTCGGCGGGCCCCGGACGAAGGACGCGCTCCGCCAGGCCCTGGCGATGGGCTGCGACGACGCCACGCTCGTGACCGGCGATGGCGCGGACGCGCTCGGGCCGCTGGGGATCGCGAACGCCCTCAAGAGCGCCATCGACGCCCTCGAGCCCGACATCGTCCTCTGCGGGAAGCAGGCCTCCGACGACGACCAGGGCTTCGTCGGCCCGGCCCTCGCGGAGGCCCTCGGCTGGCCGCACGTCGCGCAGGTGACCCGGTTCGAGGTCGTGCACCCGGGCCCGGCTTCGCCGGCCCCGGGCGAGCCCCAGTCATCCGAAGTCGTGCGCCCGGGCCCGGCTTCGCCGGCCCCGGGCGAGCCCCAGTCAACGGAGATCTGGAAGGAGGTCGAGGGCGGCCACGAGGTCTGGAAGGCCTCCGGCAACGCCGTCCTGACGGTGCAGAAGAGCGAGAAGGACCCGCGCTACCCGTCGCTCCCGGGGATCATGAAGGCGAAGAAGAAGGAGATCCCCGAGCGGGCGCTCGCCGGGGTCGACGATCCGGTGAAGATCGAGATCGTGCAGCTCGAGCCACCGCCGGCGCGCGGCGGCGGGAAGATCTTCAAGGATGGCGACACCACGGCGCACGCCGCCGAGCTCGCGAAGCTCCTCCGCGACGAGGCGAAGGTCTTATGACGATGAAGATCTGGGTCATCGCCGAGCGGAAGGGCAGCGAGCTTCGCCGGGTCTCGAAGGAGCTCGCGGCGAAGGCCGCGACGATGGGCGACTCGACCGTCATCGAGGTGACCGGCGAGCGCGTCTCCGCCGCCGGGGCGGCCGCGGCGCTCGCGCAGCGCGCCACGACGGACGCGCCCGATCTCATCCTGGCGGGCGCCACGCCCTCGGGTCGCGATATCGCGGCCCGCCTCGCGGCGAAGCTGCAGCGCGCGTATGTGTCCGAGTGCGCCGATCTCGTGATCGCGGGCGGGACCGTCGAGGCGACGCGCGGCATGTACGCCGGCAAAGTGCGGGCTCGCGTTCGGGCGGCGCTTCCCGCGGTCGCGAGCGTGCGGCCGAATGCGTTCCCCCTCGCCGACGGCGCGGCGGAGCCCGCCGTGACGCGCATCCCCGCCGGCGACAGCCCCGGGCTCACGTTCGTGCGCTTCGAGCCCACCGCGTCCGGCGGCGGCCGGGTCTCGTTGAGCGAGGCGCGCGTGATCGTGTCGGGCGGCCGGGGCCTCAAGGGCCCGGAGGCCTGGGCCCAGGTCGAGGCGCTCGCCGACGTCCTCGGTGCGGCCCTCGGCGCATCGCGTGCGGTCACCGACGCGGGCTGGCGGCCGAACGAGGAGCAGGTCGGGCAGACCGGGAAGACCGTCACCCCGGATCTCTACATCGCGCTCGGGATCTCCGGCGCGATCCAGCACCTCGCGGGCATGACCTCGAGCAAGGTCATCGTCGCGGTGAACAAGGATCCGGACGCGGACATCTTCAAGGTCGCCGACTACGGCGTCGTCGGCGACGTCTTCGAGTTCCTTCCCGCTTTCACGGCCGCGGTGAAGGCCGCGAAGGCGGGGGCCTGATGTTCCCGTTCGCCGGTCCGGACGAGCGGGATCTGGCGGCCGGTGTGGCCGCGTTCGTCGCGGGTCTCGGCGAGCGCATCCCCGCGGCCGAGGTCGAGGGCACGATCCCGCCGGACATCATCCGATCGCTCGGCGAGCTCGGCGTGCTCGGCATGAACGTGCCCGAGGCCGACGGCGGGCTCGGGGCGTCGGCCGTCGCCTTCGCCCTCGTGCTCGAGGAGATCGCCGCGGCGTGGCCGTCGCTCGCGGTCGGCGTGTCCGTGAACAGCGGCATCGTCTCGAGCTCGATCGCGCGTCTGGGTACCGCCGATCAGAAGCGCACGTTCTTTCCGCAGCTCTCCGACGGCCGCGGCCTCGCCGGCTTCTGCCTGACCGAACCGACGGCGGGCTCCGACGCGGCGTCGCTGCGTGCGACCGCCCGGCGTGACGGCGACTGCTGGATCATCGACGGCACGAAGCTCTTCGTGACGAGCGCGCGCTACGCGCCGTTCTTCATCGTCCTCGCCCGCGTCGGCCAGCCGGAGACCGGGCGGCCCCACGCGGGGATCACGGCGTTCCTCGTGCCCGCGAGCACGCCGGGAGTCGTCGTCGGCACGCCGGAGCACAAGCTCGGGCTCCAGGCGTCGGAGACGAGCGCGGTCACGTTCGACGGCGCGCGGATCCCGCTGGGCGCGGTGCTCGGCACCGAGGGCCGGGGCTTCAGCGAGGTCGCGATGGCCGGATTGGATTCCGGACGCATCGGCATCGGCGCGCAGGCGTGCGGCATCGCGCGCGGGGCGTTGGCCCTCGCCAGCGCGTACGCGAAGGAGCGCACGCAGTTCGGCGCGCCGATCGCGTCGTTCCAGGCCATCCGCTTCTCCCTCGCCCAGGTCCGCACCGAGATCGACGCCGCCCGCCTCCTCGTGCTCCGGGCCGCGTGGCGCAAGGACCAGGGGGCGGCGTTCACCCGCGAGGCCGCGCAGGCCAAGCTCTACGCGAGCGAGGCCGCGAACCGCGCGGCGTACGCCTGCCTGCAGGTCTTCGGCGGATATGGCTACATGCGCGAGTACGGCATCGAGCGGTACTTCCGCGATGCTCGAGCCACGACGATCTATGAAGGGACGAGCGAGGTGCAGCGCATGGTCATCGCCCGTTCGGTGGTCGCGGCATGAGCAAGATCGTGCGGCCGGGCCCGGCTGGGCCGGCCCCGGCCGAGCCCCCTGCACGCAAGGCCGATTGGCTCGAGAAATACGGGGCCGCCATCGCCAAGCACCCCGAGCGAAAGGCGCGCTTCAGCACCCTCTCGGACCTGCCGGTCGATCCGCTGTACACGGCCGACGACCTCCCGGGCTTCGATCCGGAGAAGGACCTCGGGCTGCCCGGCGAGTTCCCGTACACGCGCGGCGTGTACCCGTCGATGTACCGCGGCCGCCTTTGGACGATGCGCCAGTTCGCGGGCTTCGGGTCGGCCGAGGACAC
>JAXDLF010000242.1:0-4235 GCA_034666765.1 Chloroflexota bacterium | reverse complement strand
CTGGAGCACACGGGATGAAGAGCCAGCGAGAAGCGACCACATGAAGGCCTATCTCGCGATCGCCGTCCCCGAGCGTGCGCCGCGCGCGCGGATCCTGGCGGCGCTGTGCGCGATGCTCCCGCGCGTGGGCGTCGCCGACGACGGCGCGTTCGTCTGCGACCTCCGGGGCACCGAACGGCTCCTCGGCACGCCGCTGCGCGTCGCGCGCAACGCGATCAGCGCGTGCGCGGCCGCGGGTGGACAGGGTCTGGCCGCGGGCATCGGCACGACGCCATTCGTCGCGCGCGTCGCGGCCGCACGCACGCCCGCGGGGAAGGTGAGCGAGATCCCCGCCGGTGGCGAGCGCGCGTTCCTCGACGTCCTGCCGCTCGAAGTGCTCCCGCTCGATCCGAAGATGATCGATGAGCTCGCGTTGCTCGGTGTGCGACGGATCGGTGAGTTCCTCGCGCTGACGTCCGGCGCGGTGACGGATCGCTTCGGTCACGCCGCCGCCATCGCGTACGCCCTCGCCACGGGAGACCTCGTCGAGGACGTGCGTGGCGTCGCACCGCGGCGCCGCATCCGGGCGAAGCGCACCTGGGACGATCCGGTCGATTCGCGCGAGCGGCTCATCTTCGCGCTCCGCGCCGCGGCCGACGAGCTCGCCGAAGCGTTGCGGCACGACGGCCTCGCGGCGCTGCGCATCCGCCTCGTCCTCGAGCGGGAGGAGCTCCTGCCGCTGCGCCTCGAGCGCTCGCTGCTGCCGCCGTCGGCGGAATCCGCGGCCATCGTCCGGTCGCTGCGCTGGGGGCTCGAGGAGCTGCCGGTGCTCGGCCCGGTGACCTCGGCGGCCCTCGAGATCACGGCGGTCGAGCCCGCCCGGGGCCGCCAGATCGGCCTGTTCGCGCCAGATGGCGCGCACGCCGAGGAGGCGATCTCGGTCGCGCAATTCCTTCGGACCCGACTCGGGGCGGCGACCGTGCTGCAGCCGCGGGTCATCGATGCCGAGGCCCGCCTGCCCGAGCGTGCCGCCGAGTGGGAAGAGGTCGTGCGATGAGTCGGCTCTTCGCCGATCCACTGCCCGCGCACATGGAATGGCACGAGGGCGAGCCCGGCGCGCTGCGGGTCGGGAATCGGCGGCTGGTCGTGGTCGAGGTCGTGCGCCGCTGGCGCGTGGACGGCGAGTGGTGGGCCGACGGCATCGCGCGCGAGTACCTGACCCTCCGGACCGCGGACGGCCTGCTCTGCGACATCTACGGCGACCGCAAACGGGGCGAATGGTTCCTGCAGCGGGTAATGGACTAGTGAGGAACGGACCGCGCGGGTGGGCGACGTTGCCCACCCGCGCATAGCGCGATGCCCGGCTTCGTCCATCTCCGCGTTCACTCGCATTATTCGTTTCTCGATGGCGCGTCGAGCGTCGACGATCTGCTGGACGCGGCCGTCGAGCTCGGCCACGACGCGCTCGCGCTCACCGACACGAACGGCCTGTACGGCGCGGTGCGCTTCTGGAACGCCGCCCGCGCGCGCGGCGTCAAGCCGATCTTCGGCGCGGAGCTGCGCCTGATCGACTCCGCCCCGCTGACGCTCCTCGCGCTCGACCGAAGCGGCTGGACCAGCCTCTGCCGCATCGTGTCCGCGGCCCAGCTCGCGGGCGAGAAGACGAAGCCCCGAGCGACGTTCGGGCTCGTCGCCGAGCAGCCCGCCGGCCTCATCGCCCTCTCGGAGAGCGACGACGCCGGGACGCTCGCGCGGCTGCGTGAGGTCTTCGGGGATCGCCTGTACGCCGAGCTCGTCGATCGCTGGGGACCCGCGGACATCGATCGCTGCGACGTCCGGGCCGAGCTCGCCGCCGAGCTCGGCATCGCGACCGTCGTGACGAACGACGTGCGCTACGCGCGCGCGGAGGCGCGGCAGCTCCACGACGTCCTGCGCTGCATCGATCTCGGGTGCACCGTGGACGAGGCGGGGAAACAGCTCGCCGCGAACGGCGAGCGCTGGTTGAAGAGCGAGCGGGCCCTCCGCGAGCGGCTCGGCCACCACCCCGCGGCGTTCGCGAACGCGCGCGCGATCGCCGATCGCTGCGAGCTCGATCTCGGCTTCGGCTACCAGCGCCTCCCGGGCTTTCCGGTGCCCGACGGGTACACCCCGTTCTCGTTCCTCTACGCGCTCTGCCAGGACGGCGCGCGCGCGAAGTACGGCGGGATGACGCCCGCGGTGTCGAAGCAGCTCGCGCACGAGCTGGATGTGATCCATCGCTGCGGGCTGGCGGAGTTCTTCCTCATCAACTGGGACATCGTGCGGTTCTGCAACGAGCGGCGGATCCCGGCCCAGGGCCGCGGCTCGGCCGCGGACTCGATCGTGGCGTACGTCCTCGACATCACGAAGGTCGATCCGATCGCGCACGACCTGCTGTTCGAGCGCTTCCTCACCGAGGACTCGCACACGATGCCGGACATCGATCTCGACATCGCGACGAACGATCGCGAGGAGGTCATCCAGTACGTCTACCGGAAGTACGGCGAGAAGTACGCGGCGATGGTCTGCAACGTCGTCACGTACCGGTCGCGCTCGGCCTCTCGGGAGGTCGCGAAGGCCCTCGGCTTCAGGGCGGCGGTCGTCGATCGGATGGCGAAGTCCATCGACGCGCCGCGCTTCGCGTCGCGCGGTCCCGAGGGCGTGCCGTTCGTCGGCGAGGCCGACGTCGAAGCGCCACCGCAGCGCGCCTTCGCGGACGAGCTGAACGAGCTCGAGCGTCGGCGCTGGCCATTGTTCCGCGCGATCGTCGAGGAGATCGCGGACTTCCCGCGGCACCTGTCGATCCACAACGGCGGGATGCTCATCACCGCGCTCCCGCTCGTCGATACCGTGCCGATCGAGCGCGCGACGATGCCCGACCGCAACGTCGTCCAGTTCGACAAGCGCGACGTCGAGGATCTGGGCCTCATCAAGATGGATCTGCTCGGCCTGCGCACGCTCTCGCTCATCAAGGACGCGGTCGCGATGATCGACGAGCTCCACGGCGTGCGGCTCGACCTCGGTACGGTCCCGCTCGACGACCCGGCCGTGTACGACCTCATCTGCGAGGTCGACACGATCGGCATCTTCCAGGTGGAGAGCCGCGCGCAGGCGCAGGCCCTCCCCCGGGTGCGGCCGCGGAGCTTCGCGGACATCGTCGTCGAGGTCGCGATCATCCGGCCCGGCCCGCTGCAGGGCAACATGGTGAACCCGTACATCAATCGGCGGCAGGGCCGCGAGCCGGTCTCGTACCCGCACCCGCTCCTCGAGCCGATCCTCAAGGAGACGCTCGGCGTGATCCTGTTCCAGGAGCAGATCCTCCGCGTGTCGATGGCGATCGCGGGCTTCACCGCGACCGAGGCCGACAAGCTGCGCCGAGCCATGAGCCGGGCGCGGTCGAGCGAGGACATGGAATCGCTGCGATCGCCGTTCGTGCGCGGCGCGCTGGCCCATGGTGTCGACGACCTGACCGCGAACACGATCTTCGGCCAGATCGCCGCGTTCGCGGAGTTCGGGTTCTGCAAGAGCCACGCGGCGGCGTTCGCGCTCACCGCGTATCACACCGCGCACCTGAAGCTGTACTACCCCGCCGAGTTCTACGTCGGGCTCTTCAACAACCAGCCGATGGGCTTCTACTCGCCGGCGGTCATTGCGGGCGACGCGAAGCGCCACGGCATCGCGATCCTGCCGGTCGACGTCAATCGATCTCAGGCCACGGTGGTCGTCGAGGGACGCGACGTCCGTATCGGGACGGGAGCGCCGCGTCGCTCGGCGGACACCCCCGCCCCCGATGACCGCTCGCGTTCCCCTTCCTCCACGGATGAGATCGTTGATCGATCGGTCACCATCGCAGCGCACCGCGCGTGTCGCACCCATGACGTCCGGCTCGGGTTCGCCGAGGTAAAGGGGCTGGGGGCCGCGGAAGCCGAGGCGATCGTGCGGGAGCGCGAGCGCGGACCGTTCCGATCGTTCGACGACTTCGCGACCCGCGTCGGCATGAAGGAGGAGGGCCTGCGGAATCTCGCGCTCGTCGGCGCGTTCGACGCGCTCGGCGAGGCTCGCCGCGCGCTGCTCTGGCGGGCCCGCGACGCGCACCGTGCGTCGCCGGCGTTCACCCGGCCGGTGCTCGCCCTGCCGACCACGACCGCGCCGCCGCTCCCCGCGCTCAGCGAGCAGGAGCGCACGGCGCTCGACTACCGCATCACCGGGATCCCGACGGGACCGCAGGTGATGCGCTT
>JAXDLF010000241.1:0-2887 GCA_034666765.1 Chloroflexota bacterium | reverse complement strand
CAGCGGGAGCTGGCCGGGTGCGAGGGGCAGCCGGAAGCTTCGCGGACAGCAGCCTCGATCTCGCGCTCGGAGCTCCGCTTCTGCTGCATCAGCTCGATCAGAGCGCGCAGGGCGTAGTCGTCGCTGTCGACGTGGTCGGTCATCGCCGAGTCGCTTTCGAGTCGCTGCCCGTGAAGTCCCGCGGTCGTCAGGGGTTCGATCGCTTTACTCCCTGGCTGAGCGGCCTCGATCCTTGTCGTGTCCATAGTTCCTCTTTTCAAAACTGAACTCATGGTTTCTTATATCACGAACGGCCATTCAAGACAAGCCCGGACACACGACGGCCCGAGACTTCGTGCAGCGGTCCCTTGCGCAAGCGCGATGAAGGCGGTAGGCTGCTTCATATCGAAACCGTACGTCTCGTTTTTTAAAGGAATTTCGGAATGCCAGAAGGAACCTACCCGCTCGCACAAACCGTCCGTCCGTTGGCGCTCGGGCGCCGCGGCGGCCGCATAGCGGTGGCCTCCGCGTTTGCGGCGACGATGCTCGGAACGACGTTGCCGACGCCGTTGTACCCGATCTACCGCAGCGAACTGGGCTTCTCGGAGCTGATGGTGACCGTCATCTTCGCGAGCTACGCAGCGGGGACGATCGGGGCGCTGCTCCTCGCCGGCTCGGTCTCCGACGAGATCGGCCGGCGGCCGGTCCTGCTGTTCGGGCTCGCGCTCTCGGCGCTGAGCGCGGGGGTGTTCCTCCTGGCGCATGGAGTCGGGTTGCTGCTGGTCGGGCGAGTCCTGTCGGGCCTCTCGGCCGGGCTGTTGACGGGCACGGCGACGGCGACGCTCGTCGATCTCGCCGGGCCCTCGGAGCGCGCCCGTGCAACGCTCGTCGCGACGGTGGCGAACATGGGCGCGCTCGGCTGCGGCGCGCTGCTCGCCGGGCTGCTCGCCCAGTTTGCCGGGAGGCCGCTGCAGCTCCCCTTCTGGCTCGACCTGGCGCTGCTCGTCCCGGCAGCAGCGCTCGTGTGGGCGATGCCGGAGCCGATCGCCGCTCGTGGCGCGTTCCGGTTGCGGTTGCGGCAGCCGCACATTCCCCTCGAGGTGCGGTTCGTGTTCGTGCCCGCCGCGCTCGCGGCGTTCGCCGGCTTCGCGGTGCTCGGTCTCTTCACCGCCGTCGTCCCCGGCTTCCTCGGTCAGATCCTCGGCATCGACAGCCGGGCCGTCGTCGGTCTGGTCGTGTTCGCGGTGTTCGCGGCCTCGACGGCCGGGCAGACGCTGCTCGAGCCCGCGTTTCGGGACCGCGCCCTGGTCGCCGGCTGCATCGGCCTCGTCGCCGGAATGGGCCTGCTCGCGGTCGGCCTTGCAGAGTCGTCACTGGCCTTCCTGCTCGCGGGTGGGATCGTGGCCGGACTCGGCCACGGCCTGAGCTTCCGCCACGGGCTCACAGCGATCAACCAGGCCTCACCGGCGCAGCACCGTGCCGGGGTGGCATCGGCCTTCTTCGTGATCGCCTACCTCGGGATCTCGCTGCCGGTCGTCGGAGTCGGACTGCTGACCGACGTGGCCGGCCTGCGAGCCGCCGGGCTCATATTCGCCGCGGTAGTCGCCACGCTCGCCGCTGCAGTCGCGTTCCTGCGAACGGAGCAGCAACGACGGTGGCACCACGGACGAACACCACGAATTCCGAAACCAACGTACCAGTGAAAGGACACGTCATGAACAGCACGACACAGCTCGAAACGGCGGAGCTCGGCACCACGGGGCTTCAGATCACGCGGGTCGGCTTCGGCGCCTGGGCGATCGGAGGCGGCGGCTGGGAGTTCGGCTGGGGACCGCAGGACGACGAGGCGTCGATCGCGACGATTCATCGCGCGCTCGAGGTCGGCGTCAACTGGATCGACACCGCGGCCGCCTACGGCTTCGGAAGATCCGAACAGGTCGTCGGGCGCGCCATCGCCGGCCTCGCGAAGCGGCCGTACATCTTCACGAAGGCCTCGCTGGTCGAAGGGCCGGGCCGCACCGTCGTGCACAGCCTGAAGCGCGACTCGATCCTGCGCGAGGTGGGCGATAGCCTGCAGCGGCTCGGGGTCGACGCGATCGACCTGTACCAGATCCACTGGCCGAACCCCCAGCAGGACCTCGAGGAAGGCTGGGCGGCGCTCGCCGAGCTGAAGGAGCAGGGCCTGGTTCGCCACATCGGGGTGTCGAACTACGACGTCGCCCAGCTGGAACGGATCCGGCAGATCGCGCCCGTCGAGACGCTGCAGCCGCCGTACTCGCTCGTCGCCCGCGACGCCGAACAGGACATCCTGCCGTACGCGGAGCGGCAGGGGATCGGCGTGATCGTCTACTCGCCGATGGGCTCCGGCCTGCTGACCGGCCGGATGACCCGGGAGCGGATCGAGAACCTGCCCGCGGACGACTGGCGGGGGCACGATGCCCGCTTCCGCGAGCCGCAGCTGTCCCGCCATCTCGCCCTCGTCGACCGGCTCGCGGCCGTGGCGGACCGCTACGACACCAGCCCGGGCGCCGTCGCCGTGGCCTGGACGCTGCGCAACCCGGCAGTGGACGGCGCGATCGTCGGCTTCCGCCGCCCCGACCAGGTCGACCCGATCCTCGCCGCCGCCGGCCTCCATCTCACGGATGCCGATGCCGCGCAGATCGAAAGTGCTGAGAGGAGGCAGGCGGCATGACCGCGATCGGGTACGTCGGCCTCGGCGCGATGGGTGGCCGGATCGCCGGCCGCCTCCTCGCCGCCGGACACGAGGTGCACGGCACCAATCGACCGCGGGCCAAGGCGGAGCCACTGGTCGAGCGCGGGCTCGTCTGGTGCGACACGCCTCGCGAGGTCGCCGCGGCGGCCGCGGTCGTGTTCAGCATGGTCACCGACGACGCCGCTCTCGAGGCGG
>JAXDLF010000240.1:0-3593 GCA_034666765.1 Chloroflexota bacterium | reverse complement strand
CCGACGTGCGTCGCGCCGACGATCAGCAGCAGCCGCGGCGCGGCGATCGCCTCCAGGAAGAACGTGGCCTCCCGGCCGTCGGCGAGCGGCGAACGCACGAGCCGCGGCGCGCCCGCGACGGACGCGGCGAGGGCCGGCGCGGCGAGCGGGCGGAGCTCGTCGGCCCAGCCGTCGGCCGTCTCGTCGCGGAGGATCGCCAGGGTCCCGGCGCGATCGGCTGGATCGATCGCGCGGATCAGGACGACGGGCCGATCGTTCCGGATGGCATCGAGGGCCGCGACGTGGAACGCGCCGACGGGCTCGACCAGGACGTCGATCGCGCCACCGCAGGAGAGTCCCACCGTGAAGGCGAACTCGTCGCTGATGCCGTAGTTGACCACTCGGGACCGGCCGTCCTCGAGCACGGCCATCGCCTCTTCGTACACCGCCGCTTCGACGCAGCCGTTGCTGACCGAGCCTGCGATGCGCGCGCCGGCGCAGGCGATGAGCGTCGCTCCGGCGGGACGGGGTGCCGACCCGGTCACGCGGACCACGGTGGCGATCGCGACGCGCTCGCCCGCGGTGAGCCAGGCACCCAGATCGGCCGCGACCTCGTTCATCGCGCCGCTGCGAGCGCCCCGACCGGGTCCGCCAGGAATCGCCGGCGGCAGCCCTCCGCGCAGAAGTAGTAGGTCGTGCCGTCGTGCGTGGCGTTGATCGCGTCCGCCGTGATCGCGACGCTCATGCCGCAGATCGGATCGATCGCCTCGAGTGGCGCGGCCATCGCAACCTGCGCACCGGCCCGGGTCGACAGGATCTCGCTCAGGATCGTGAGCGCGATCTCCTCGTCGGACCGCGCGCCAAGGTCGAGGCCGGCCGGATAGTGGAGCCGCCGGAGGTTCTCGGGCGAGACGCCCGAGTCGGTGAGCATGTCCTCGATCACCCGGCCGCGCGTGCGGCTCGAGACGAGGCCGACGTAGCGCGCGGGCGTGGCGAGCGCCGCTTCGACGGCGATCTCGTCGTGATCGCCGCGCGTCGCGACGACGATGGCCGTACGCGAATCGATGCCTGCCGAGCTCAGATCCGCCTCGATCGCGTCGGCGGTCGGGAACTCGTCACGGGTGACGCCGTCCTCGGCGACGACGACGCGCCGGTCGAGGGCCGACCCGAGCGCCGCAAGTGCCCGCGCGAGCGGCGTGCGCCCGACGATCACGAGCTGCTCGCGCGGCAGGATCGGTTCGATGTGGATCTCCAGTGCGCCCCCGCTGTGGCAGGTCATCGGGAAGTGTCGCACGCCCTCACGCGGCGGCGACGGCCGGGTGGAGATCTCCACCAGGCGCGGCTCGCCGTCGCTGAGCGCGCCGAGCGCCTCGCGGATCACGACCGGCGCGGAGCAGCTGCCGCCGATCCATCCCGTGAGGCGCCCGTCGGCGGTCACGATCGCCTTGGCGCCGGGCTTCGCCGACGTCGGCCGCTCGGCATGGACGACCGTGGCGGAGGCGAACGGCTCGCGCCGAGCGATGAGCTCGGCGGCCAGCGTGTAGAAGCGGTCGCGCGGATCGCTCATCCGGCCGCCCGGTGCTCGGCACGGCGGGTCGGGCGGCCGCGGCCGACCCGCTCGAGCAGCAGGCCGACGTGCAGCAGCCCCTCGAGGGTGTTCGACGGGAGGTGGTCGTCGACGAACCGCACGATCGCCTGGGCCCCCGACGCCGCGGGCGCGTAGTCGCGCGTACCGGAGAGCGGGTTCAGCCAGATGAGCCGGTACGACCCGCGCTGCAGCCGGGCCATCTCCGCCGCGAGGATCTCCGGATCGCCGCGCTCCCAGCCGTCGGACAGGAACAGCACGATCGCGCCGCGGCCGAGGACCCGCCGGGACCATCGCCGATTGAACTCCCCGACGGCCTCGCCGATGCGCGTGCCGCCCGACCAGTCGGCGACGGTCCGCGACACGCGCGCGATGGCCGCATCCGGGCGGCGCTCGCGCAGCTGGCGGGTCACGCGCGTGAGTCGGGTGCCGAACGTGAAGACCTCGACCCGGCCCCACCCGCGAGTCAGACCGTGGGCGAGGTGGAGGAAGAGCCGGGTGTAGGCCTCCATCGAGCCGGAGATGTCGCAGAGGATGACGAGCGGCCGCCGCTTCTCGCGGCGCGCGCGCCACAGGAGCGCGAGCGGCTCGCCGCCGGTGCCCAGGCTCCGGCGCATCGTGCCGCGCGCGTCGAGCCGCTCGCCGTGCCGCGCGGGACGGTAGCGGCGGCTCGGCCGAAGTCCCGGCGTCCAGCGCAGCCGATCGAGGAACCGGGCGGCCGCGGCGCGTTCCGCGGGCGTCATCGCCGCGAAGTCCGTGCCGCGCAGCACCTCGGCGGGGCTCGCGACGACGCGGATCGTGTGCTCGATGACCGACGCACCGCCGCGGCCGCTCGGAGCCACGAGCGGCACGGACACGTCGAGCGGCCCCTTCGGGAGCCGAACGGTCGTCCGTCCCGGCGGCATCGTGCCGCCGCGAAGGAGCGCCCAGAACCGGTCGAAGGTCGCCTCGAACGCCGGGATGTCGGTGTGCCGGCTCACCAGGACGGCGCGGCACGCGGCGCGGACGTCAGGCTCGTGCTCGAGGCCGAGCTCGGCGAGCGCGCTCAGGGCGAGACGCGCGCGCGTCGCGTCGACCGGAACGCCCGCGTCACGCAGCATGCGGGCGAACGTGAGCAGATTCCGCGCGACGCGCTCGTCGGCGCGGCGCGTCTCAGCCGGCACCGGCCCCTTCGAGCAGCCGCGGGATCGAGTCCTCGCGAACGTGGCGCACGTCCTCCTCGTACTTGAGGAGCACGCCGAGGGTGCCCTCGACGACGTTGCGATCGAGCTCCTTCGCGCCGAGGGCCATCAGCGCGAGCGCCCAGTCGAGCGTCTCGGCGACGCCCGGACGCTTGAACAGATCTTCGCGGCGAAGCGCCTGGACCGCGCCCACGACCGCCTCGGCCAGCCGCTGCGGCACCTCGGGTAGGCGCGAGCGCACGATGGCGAGCTCGCGCTCGGCCGACGGGTAGTCGATCCAGTGATAGAGGCACCGCCGCTTGAGCGCGTCGTGCACCTCGCGGGTCCGGTTGGACGTGACGATGACCGGCGGCGGCACGGCCGCGCGGAAGGTGCCGAGCTCCGGGACGGTGATCTGGAATTCGGAGAGGAGCTCGAGCAGGTACGCCTCGAACTCCTCGTCGGCCCGGTCCACCTCGTCGATGAGGAGGATCGGCGCCGAGGTCGGATCCGAGATCGCCTCGAGGAGCGGGCGCTTGATGAGGAACTCCTCGCTGTAGATGCGGTTGCGCGCGAGGTCGGCGTGACCCGCGGCCTCCTGGAGACGGATCTCGAGGATCTGGCGGGGGTAGTCCCACTCGTACACCGCGGACGCGAGGTCGAGGCCCTCGTAGCACTGGAGCCGGATCAGCCGGCGGCCGAGCCCGGCGGCGAGCGCCTTCGCGACCTCGGTCTTGCCGACGCCGGCCTCGCCTTCCAGCAACAGCGGGCGCCGCATGGTCAGCGCGAGGAAGATCGCCGTCGCGAGCCCGCGGTCGGCCAGGTACGCCTCACGCCTCAGCGCTTGCTCGACGTCCTCGACAGAGGAG
>JAXDLF010000239.1:0-2810 GCA_034666765.1 Chloroflexota bacterium | reverse complement strand
CGCTCGGCCGATTCGGACCGTGCCGTCGCGTACCGCAGGGAGCGCGGCATCGCCGGCCGCCCGCGCGTCGGCGTCCTCGTGCAGGAGCTCGTGGCCGCCGACGCGGCGGCGATCGCCTTCTCCGCGGACCCGGTGACCGCCGATCACGGTGTGGTGATCGTCGACGCGACGGTCGGACTCGGTGAGGCCATCGCGTCCGGCGAGGTGACGCCGGACACGTACGCCGTGCGCAAGAACGACCTCGCGATCCTCAAGCGAACCCTCGCCGGCGAGCGGCCCGCGCTGGACGATGCGCAGGTGCGCGAGGTCGCCCGCCTGGCCATCGCGCTCGAGGCCGACAGCGGCTCGCCCGTCGACGTCGAGTGCGCCTTCGCCGGTGGCGAGCTCTACCTGCTCCAGTCGCGGCCGATCACGACGCTGCGCGCACCGGAAGCGTTCTCCGTCCAATGGGACGATCCCGCGGACGCGATGCTCACCTGGGGGCGGGAGGACGTCCACATGAACGACTGCCTGCCCCGGTTGTCGTGCGACTTCGTGATCCAGGCCCCGGCGTTCGGCCTCGACCGGGCGAACGATGTCTTCGGCCCGCCGGCGCGCATCCGGTACCGCGGCGTGCACGGCTACATGTACGCCGCCCGGGTGCCGCAGGCGCCCCTCGACCAGATGCCGGCACTCGAGGCCACCGGCCTCCGGCGCCGCCGCGAAGCGGCGCGCACGCTCGGGCGGGACTGGCCGGAGCGCTACCTCCCGGCGGTGCTCGCGCACTTCGAATGGATGAAGGCGGCGCCGATCGCCGACCGCGCGAGCGCGCTCGCCGCGTGGGACGCGTTCTGGCCGCGGATCAACGACATCTGGCTCACGCACATGCTCATCGTCCCGCCGGTCTACTCGCTGCTCGAGGAGCTCGCGACCCTGTACGCGGCGCTCACCGGCCGGCCGGCGACCGATGCGCCCGGCCTCGTGCAGGGACGAGCGGCGACGCTCCAGGACCTGCAGCAGCGGCTGCACGATCTCGCCGCGTCCATCCGCGCGACGCCCGCGGTGGCGCGCGCCATCTCGGGCCTGCGGGACCTGGACGAGCTCGCGGCCCTCGACGGAGGCCCCGCGATCCGCGAGGCGATCGACGCGTTCCTCGCGCGTCACGGTGACGTCGGCCAGACCGGCTTCGACATCGGGAGCCCGTCGTGGTCCGACGCGCCCCGGCTGCTGCTCGTCGAGCTCGCGCGGATGGTGCGCGCGGGCGGCGAGAACCCGGCCGCGCGCCATGCCCGGCTGGTGGCCGAAGCCGCGGCGATCGAAGCGCGGACCCGCGGCGAGCTGCGCGATCGGCCGGAGGACCTCGCGCGGTTCGAGGAGGTGCTCGCCGCGGCGCAGGCCTGCGGCGCGCTCACCGAGGAGCACAACTACTGGATCGACCGGCTCTGCCAGGCCCACGGCCGCCGCTTCATCCTGCGTGTGGCCGACGTGCTCGTCCGCGCCGGATCGATCGGCGCGCCCGCCGACATCTTCCACCTGGACATCGCCGAGGTCCGCGAGACGCTCGCGTCGGGGACCCCATCGGGACTGGACCGGCGCGACCTCGTCGCGGAACGGCGCGCCGCGTACGAGCGCGACCGGCGGCTGCGCCCGCCGCAGTACATCGGCCGACCGCCGGCCGTGCCCCCGCCGTCCTCGGCGATCCGCGACCTCGGCTACCGGGTCGAGCAGACCGACCGCGATCTCCTGCGCGGCGTCGCCGCATCGCCGGGCCGCGGCCGCGGTCCGGTGCGCCTGGTGAGCGGCCCCGCCGATTTCGCGCGGTTCGAGCGCGGCGACGTCCTGGTGTGCCGGTCCACGACGGTGAGCTGGGTGCCCCTGTTCAACATGGCGAGTGGGATCGTCGCCGACGTCGGCGGCGCGCTCTCGCATGCGGCGCTGGTGGCGCGCGAGTTCGGGATCCCCGCGGTCTGCGGGACCGGCACCGCGCTCGAGACGCTCATCGACGGCGAGATCGTCGAGGTCGACGGAACGGCCGGAACCGTGCGACGGATCGGCGGAGCGAGCCCCCGCTGATGGCCGGCGGGCGGGACCGCGCGGTCCTTGCCGAGATCGAGCGGCTCGACCCCGAGACCGACTTCGAACGGATCAGCTACCTGAGCACGAACTTCGACTTTCCCTGGGACGTCGAGCAATCGCTGAGCCTCGCGTTCTTCAAGACCTACGGGATCCCGACGATCGGCGAGCTTCTGGACCGCACCGCCGAGTTCCGGACGCACGCGCAGAAGCGCTACGACGACACGAAGCTGATCCTCGCCGAGATCCTCGATCACGGCATGGACAGCGAGCCCGGCCGTGAAGCCAACCGGCGGATGAATTGGATGCACGGGCGGTACGCCATCAGCCAGGACGACTACCTCTATGTGCTCTCGACCTTCGTGCTCGTCCCGATCCGCTGGAACCGCGCGTATGGCTGGCGGCGGTACGTGCCCGCGGAGGAGCGCGCGCAGCTCAACTACTGGCGCGCGCTTGGGCGGCGCATGCGCATCGAGCGGATCCCGGAATCGATCGAGGAGCTGGACCGCTGGAGCCGCGAGTACGAGCGGACGCATCTGCGGTTCTCGGAGGGCAGCCGGCGGGTGGCCGACGACACGCTCGGGCTCTTCCTCTCCAGATATCCGGCGCCGCTCCGCCCGCTGGTGCGGCCGGCAGTGCTCGCCCTGCTGGAGGAGCCGCTCCTCGACGCGTTCGGGTACCGGCACCCGCCGGGGTGGCTGCGCGCCGTTCTGGATCGCGGGCTTCGGCTCCGTGCGCGCGTCCTTGCCCGCGCGCCG
>JAXDLF010000238.1:0-10040 GCA_034666765.1 Chloroflexota bacterium | reverse complement strand
CTCGCCACCGGCCAGCGCGAGCAGAAGGACCGCGCGAGCGGGCAGGTCTCGCTCTTCGATCTCGCGACGGAGCCCGGGGTCGCCGCCCCGGCGACGGGGCCCGAGGCGTCGCGCAAGGAGCTCCTCGGCTGGGAGAAGGAGCTCCTCGGCATCTACGTCTCGGACCACCCCCTGACCGACATCGCGCAGCGGGTCGGCGACGTTCCGGGGAGCGTCTACCTCGCGGAGCTGACGGAGGTGAAGGACGAGCTGGTGACGATCGTGTGCGTCGTCACGAGCGCGCGGAAGCACATCACGATGAAGAACAAGTCCCTCATGCTCTTCGCCCAGGTCGAGGATCTCACCGGCTCCTCGGAGGTGACGGTCTTCCCGCGGACGTACGAGCAGACGGCGGGAGCCTGGAACGCCGACGAGATCCTCCTGCTGCTGGCCCGGGTCGAGCAGCGGGACGAGACCCCCAAGCTCCTGTGCGAGCACGCCGTTCCGTTCACCGAGGAGGGGATCGCGGAGATCACCCGGATCTCCGAGGAGCGGCGGGTCTCGCTCGCCAAGAAGCGGCAGTTCGTCGAACGCCACGCGGCGGCCGCGACCGGCGGCGGCAACGGCGGGAACGGCGGGAACGGCAACGGCCACGCGTCCGGCGGTGGTGACCTCGTGATCCGGTTCCGCGAGGCGCTCGACTACGACCGCTCGATCGCGGTGTTCCAGCGGATCCAGCAGGTGCTCGCGCGGTACGCCGGCCCGCTGCCGGTCTACCTGGAGCTGCCGCGCGCCGGGAGCGGTGTCCGCCGGGTCGCCACGACGTTCCGGGCCCGTGCCGCCGACGAGCTGTCCCGCGAGATCGACGCGGCCGTGGGCCCCGGCGTCGTCGACGTCGTGCTGCCGGAGGCGCGCGTCGGCTCCTGACCGCCCGCGCGCCGTGGCGTGCCCCATGCGATGCGCGTGGCGTGAGCCCGTTTGGCGACCGGACCGGATACTAGGCAGGCATGCCCGAGCGCATCCGCATCCTCCACGGCATCACCGCCGCGATGCTGCGCATCCTCGAGCTCGATCGCCTGCTTCCGGAGATCGTGCGATCGGCGACGCTGCTCGAGACGGCCGACGCCGCCTCCGTGATGCTCGTGGACGAAGACGGTGACGCGCTCCGCATCGTCGCGCACCATGGGCTGAGCGAGGAGTACGCCGGGTCGCAGCGGATCCCGATGGACCGCGCCAGAGCGATCTACCGCGGCTTCGACACGCACCTGGAGATCGACCTCGAGCGCGACCCGGCGGGTGACCCGGCGCTCATCCGGCGCGAAGGGCTCAAACGGGTCGTGGCCATGCCACTCGTGCACGAAGGGGCGCTCATCGGCGGCATCAACGTGTACAGCCGGGACCCCGAGCGGCGCTTCGACGACGTGGACCTCGACATCCTGCACATCCTCGCCGCGCAGGCGTCGATCGCGATCACGAACGCGCGGCTGTACGAGGCCGAGCGCCAGGCGCGCCATCTCCAGGAGTCGCTCCTGGAATCGCTCGGCGAGGGCGTGCTCATCGCCTTCCCCGACGGACCGCTCCGGATGAACCCGGCGGCCCGCGAGGCCCTCGGCATCGAGGAGGGCGATCGTCCGGACCGCGCCGAGTTCCAGCGGAGCTTCGAGCTGCGGACCGACGACGGCGCGCTCGTCGCGGAGCGCGAGACGCCGATCAGCCGGGCCCTGCGAGGCGAGTCGACGAGCGGCGCGTACGTGCAGCGGGACGAGCGGCGCGGCACCGAGCGCGCCTACCTGATGGTCGGCGCGCCGGTGCACGGCTCGAACGGATCGATCGTCGCGGCGATCGTCTCGATGCACGATCTCACCGAGCGGCGCGAGTCGGAACGGCAGAAGGACGAGTTCCTCTCGATCGTCTCGCACGAGCTGAAGACGCCGCTCACCCCGCTGAAAGCGTTGGCCCAGCTGCTGCGCCTGCGGCTGCGGCGCCATCGCGAGGACGGCCGGCCCCTGGACCTCGACTCGCTCGACGCGAATCTGCGGACGATCGAGCGGCAGGTGGATCGGATGGCCGGGCTGGTGAACGATCTCCTCGAGGTCTCGCGGGCCGGTCAGGGACGCTTCGAGCTGCAGCCGCAGGAGTTCGACCTCGTGACGCTCGTTCGTGACGTCGTCCAGCGCCACGAGGAGATCAACGCCGAGGATGGCCGGTTTCACTTCACCGTCGACGCGCCGGAGACGCTCGTCGTGACCGGCGACGCGATCCGCATCGAGCAGGCCGTCACGAATCTGGTCGGGAACGCGGTGAAGTACTCGCCGGCCGGCGGCGCGGTGCGCGTGGCCGTACTGCCGCGCGATCGGACGGTCGCCGTCGCGGTCGCGGACGAGGGGATCGGCATCGCCGCGGACGAGCTGTCGGGTCTCGGGCGACCGTTCGCGCGGGGCTCGCGCCGGGCCCGCACGTTCAGCGGGATGGGGATCGGGCTCTACCTGGCGCGGCTCGTCGCCGAGCGGCACGGCGGGACGCTCGTGCTCGAGAGCCCGGGCGAGGATCTGGGAACGACGGTGACGATGGAGCTGCCGAGTGAGGCGGCGCCCCGCTAGCCCTGTACCGGAGGAGGGACTCGAACCCTCACGGGCCTTGCGGCCCAATGGATCTTGAATCCATCGAGACTGCCAATTCCTCCACTCCGGCGCTGTTGCGGCGAGTTTATCCGAGGGCCTGCCGCATCGGCCTGCCAGATCATCCGCTTCCGACCCGGGACGCGGAGCGCCCGTGACCGATGGTCAGCGCGGCGTGCTCGGCCGCACCAACGACGGGAGCTTCGCGAACAGATCGCGGACGACCTTCGGGTTCCCGATCGCGACCTGCGGCTCGTCCCACGCGGCGTCCGCTCCGGTCTGCAGCGAACGCACGACCGCGCCGGCCTCGCGCGCGATGAGCTGCGCCGCGGCGATGTCCCAGGGAGCCAGGGCCTCGTGCACGAACAGGTCCATCTTTCCGCAGGCGACGTAGCAGATCTCGAGCGCCGCCGACCCGATCACCCGCAGCCGGACCACGGTGCCGTTCAGCTGCGCGAACCGTGAGTCCGCGCGCGACGCGGCCTTGAACGCGAGGCTCGTCACGGTCATCGCCTGGCTCGCCCGCGACACCCCCGACACCGTCACCTTCACCCCGTGGAGCGTCGCCCCGCCACCCTCGTGCGCGACGAAGAGCTCACCGGTCCGCGGCGCGTGCACCGCGGCCGCGCGGACCTTGCCGTCCTCCACGTAGCCGATCGCGACGCAGTAGAACGGGATGCCCCGCGAGAAGTTGAGCGTGCCATCGAGTGGATCGACGACCCACAGCCGCGGGGCGGCGCGCAGCTTTCGGTCGGCGCTCTCCTCGGCGAGGATCGGGATGGTCCTGTCGTGCGCGCGCAGGCGCCGGAGGATCTCCGCCTCCGCGGCATGGTCGGCGGCCGTGGCGAAGTTCGCGCGCCCGCGCTTGCGGGTCACGATCACCGTGTCGTCGACGTTGATACGTCCCCCGACCGCGAGCGCGGTCTGGGCCGCGACCTGCGCGAGGGCGGCGTAGCGGCCGGCAGCCGCGCGCGGCATCAGGCGGCCGGAGGGCAGATGGCGCGCACCCGGTCGAGGAAGTCGTTCAGGTCGAAGGGCTTGGCGATGACGTCGGTGATGCCGCGCCGCAGGAAGTCCTCGGCGAAGTGGCCGACCGCGGCGCTGATGAACAGGATGGGCAGCGTGGCGGTGCCCGGATCGGCCCGCAGGCGGTCGTAGACCTCGAACCCGCTCAAACCCGGCATCATGATGTCGAGGATGAGGAGGTCGGCGGCGGCATCTCGCGCCCCAACGAGGACCTTCCTTCCATCCGCCACGACGACCGCTTGGTAGCCAGGCTCGTCGTTGATCGCGTCACGGAGGAAGACGGCGATGGGTTCGTCGTCCTCTCCGATCAGGACACGCTTCGCGGATCGAGCGTGCGCGTCGGGCATCCGGTCGCGAGGATATCGCAGATCACGTGATGGACGATCTCGATCGCGCGCGCGGCGGCGACGTTCGCGCATTCGATTCGCTGGCACGCGCGCACGAGCGCGGCCTCTACTCGCACGTCGCGCGCATCCTCGGGCCCGGCGCGGACGCGGAGGACGTCGTGCAGGACGCACTCGTGTCCGCATGGCGCTCCCTGCCGGGCTTCGAAGGCACGTCGTTCAAGGCCTGGCTGTTCCGGATCGCACGCAATCGGGCCATCGACCTGCTGCGCGCGCGGAAACGACGAGCCGAGCTACCGCTTGACCCGCCCGACGACGGCGACGGTGACCCGGGCTGGGCCGAGCCGGTGGCCGGCGGCCCCGAGCCGAGCGACATCGCCTCGGGCCGCGAGTCGCTGGCGGCG
This sequence comes from Chloroflexota bacterium, assembly GCA_034666765.1. Classification (GTDB taxonomy): domain Bacteria; phylum Chloroflexota; class Limnocylindria; order P2-11E; family P2-11E; genus UBA4735. Next base: position 5,669 of record JAXDLF010000238.1, on the reverse strand, counting down.
GTCGAGGCCGCCCTCGCGCTCCTGCCGGTCGAGCAGCGCGACGCGCTGCTCCTCCGTGACGTCCAGGGGTTCAGCTACGAGGAGATCGCCTCGATCACCGTCGTCGAGATCGGCACCGTGAAGTCCCGCATCCACCGCGCCCGGGTGGCCGTCCGCAACGAGCTGGTGATCAAGGGCTGGCGAGGGAGCGCGGGATGACCCGTCCGGTCGGCCCCCGGCGGGGAACCTTCCGCCGGCCGGGGACGTTCAGATGAGTGGGATGATCGAACACCCGGAGCAGCACCTCTCCGCGTATCTGGATGACGGGCTCACCCAGGGCGAGCACGAGCGCGTCCGCGCGCACCTCCAGGACTGCGCCCGGTGCCGGCGGCAGGTCGAGGAGCTCCGGGCGACGAGCCGGCTGATCGGAGCCCTGCCCGAGCTCGCGCCCCGGCGATCGCTCGTGCCGCGCCTGGGTCGCGCACCGGTCTGGCTGCGCCCGGTTCGGCTCCTCGGTGCGATGGGCAGCGGGCTCTTCGTCTTCCTGTTCATCGCCTCGGCCGTCCTGCACACCGGAAGCAGCCTGGGCGGCGGCACGACGACCGCGGAGCGGCTGGCGGAGAAGGGCCAATTCGGCGCCGCGGCGAATGCCCTCGCATCCGATGCGGCGGCACGGGCCGCCGCGACGGCGGTACCCGCGGCGGCGCCCGCCGCGGAAGGCGCGGCGCAGTCTTCGGCCGGCACAACGAGCCGCGACCAGGCCACCGGGTCGGCGACACCGGTCGCGCGTGCCGATTCGCAGGGCGCGACCGGGGAGCCGTCGTCCGCCGTCGATGCGCCTCCGGCGTTCGGCCCGCCGCCGCAGGTGTTCCTCGGGCTGGCGGTCCTCTGCGCCATCGCCGCATTCGTGGCGCACCGGAGGCTCCGCCGGACCTGACCCGCGATACTCAGAGCATGCCCGAACGCCTGCTCCTCGCCGATTCGAACAGCCTCATCTACCGCGGCTACTTCGCCATCCCGCCCCTCACCACGACGAAGGGCGAGCTGGTGAACGCCGCGTTCGGCTTCGCGTCGATCCTTCTCAAGGTCATCCAGGAGTACCCGCCGCAGCACATCGCCGCGTGCTTCGACCTCCCGATCCCGACGTTCCGCAAGGAGCGCGATGCCACGTACAAGGCGACGCGGAAGCCGATGCCGGACGACCTCCGGCCGCAGTTCGAGCGCTGCAAGGAGTTCCTCGACAAGTTCGGCGTCCCGATGTACTCGCTGCCCGGGTACGAGGCGGACGACGTCATCGGCGCGCTCGCCAAGCAGGCCGAGGCCCATGGCCTCGATACCCTCATCCTGTCCGGCGACCTGGACACGCTGCAGCTGGTCACGCCGCACGTCTCGCTCATGACGACCCGCCAGGGTTTCCAGAACACGGTCATCTACGACGAGGCCAAGATCTTCGAGCGCTACGGGCTGCGTCCGGACCAGATGGTCGACTACAAGGCCCTGAAGGGCGATCCGACGGACAACATCGCCGGGGTCCCGGGGGTCGGCGAGAAGACCGCGGCGAAGCTCATCGCGGACCACGGCAGCGTCGAAGGCGTGTACGAGAACCTCGACAAGCTCACGCCGAAGCTCCGGGCCGCGCTCGAGGCGAACCGGGAGCAGGTCCTCCACAGCCGCGAGATGTCGCGGATCGTCACCGACATCCCGGTCACGCTCGAGCTCGACCGCACCCGGCGGGGGCCGTACGACCGGGCGTCGGTCGTCGACCTGTTCCGCGATCTCGAGTTCCGCAGCCTCATCCCGCGCCTCGCCCCGGCCGACGGCAACAGCGCCGCGCCGCTGCCGACACCGACTCTGTTCCCGGTGGAGGGCGGCCGGGTCCCGCCGGCCGCCGGCACGGGGCAGCTCTCGCTCGGGCTCACCGGACCGGCCCCCGCGCCGGTCGATATCGCGCTCCTCGCGGACGCGGACGCGGCGTCGTACCTCGTGCAGGCCCGGGCCGCGGGCCGCGTCGCGCTGTTCGCCGACGTCGACAGCGATCGCGAGCCGAAGCTCTTCGGGCTCGGCCTCGCGCTCGAGGAGTCGTGCTGCTACCTCGCCGTCGGCGGCGCGCTGCCGCCCGCGATCGTCGAGCTGCTCGGGGATCCCCGCATCGGCAAGCTCGTGCACGACGCGAAGACCGCGCGCCGCGCGCTGCGCCGCGCCGGCGCGGACCTCCAGGGCGTCGAGCTCGACACGATGATCGCGTCGTACCTGACGAACGCGAGCCGCCGTGGACACGTCCTCGACGACCTCGCGACCGAGCGGCTGCACCTCGAGATCCCCGCGCTCCCGGTGCCGGACCGAAAGCACAAGGACATCCTCCCGACGCTCGACGAGCGGCTCGCGCGCGCGGGAACTGCGGCGGTCGCGACGTTGCGGCTGGCGGCGCTGTACCGCGACGAGCTCGACCGGCTCGGCCTCGAGAAGCTGTTCCTCGAGATCGAGCTCCCGCTCGTCGACGTGCTGGTGCGGATGGAAGAGGCGGGGATCAAGGTCGATACGACGTACCTCGCGACGCTCGCGACCGAGTTCACCGGCGAGGTCGCGCGCATCGAGCGCGAGGCCCACGAGGCGGTCGGCCACGCGTTCGCCATCAACTCGCCGAAGCAGCTGCAGGAGCTGCTGTTCACCGAGCTGAAGCTGCCGCGCGGGCGGCGGACCGGTACGGGCTACTCGACCGACGCCGCGGTCCTCGAGGAGCTTCGGGGCGCGCATCCGGTGATCGACAAGATCCTCGAGTACCGCGAGGTCGAGAAGCTCCGGTCCACGTACGCCGAGGGCCTCGGCCCGCTCATCGACCGCGACGGCCGGATCCACACGACCTTCAACCAGACGGTCGCGTCGACCGGCCGGCTCTCGAGTCAATCGCCGAACCTGCAGAACATCCCGATCCGCACGCCGCTCGGCCGCCGCATCCGCCGGGCGTTCGTGGCCGGCCGCCCCGAGCAGACCCTTCTGGCGGCCGACTACTCACAGATCGAGCTGCGCGTGCTCGCCCACGTGTCGCAGGATCCGGCGCTGCTCGACGCGTTCCGCTCGGGCGCCGACGTGCACACCCGCACCGCCGCCGCGGGCTTCGGCGTCGCCGAGAGCGAGGTCACGCGCGAGCAGCGCAGCGTCGCGAAGATGCTCAACTTCGGGATCGTGTACGGGATGAGCGACTTCGGCCTCGCCTGGCGCATGGGCATGGCCCGGGAGGAGGCCGCGCGCTTCATCGACGAGTACTTCAAGCGCTACGCGCTCGTCCGCCGCTACGTCATGGAGACGAAGTCGTTCGCGCTGGAGCAGGGCTACGTCGAGACGCTGCTCGGCCGCCGGCGGTACATCCCGGACATGGCGAGCAGCAACGGCGCCGTGCGCAACGCCGCCGAGCGCATGGCGATCAACATGCCGATCCAGGGCACCGCGGCCGACATCATGAAGATCGCGATGGTGAAGGTGCACGCCCGGCTTCGCGGCGCGACGTGGGCCCGCGCGGTCCTCCAGGTGCACGACGAGCTCGTCTTCGAGGTCGACCGGTCGCGCGTCGACGATCTCGCCGACCTCGCGCGCGACGAGATGGGCAACGCATACCCGCTCGACGTGCCCCTCGTCGTCGACATCCGCACCGGCGACAACTGGGACGAGATGAGCGCGTTGCCGGCCGTCGCGCACGCGTGATGCGTGATGCCTGAGCTGCCCGAGGTCGAGACCATCGCGCGCCAGCTCGCGGGGCTGGTGACCGGACGCACGATCGCGGCGTTCGCGTCGGACTGGGAGCGTCTCACCGAGCCGGAGCCGGTGCCGCTCGTCGCGGCGCGGCTGGCCGGGAGGCGCATCGACGCGGTCCGCCGGCGCGGCAAGCTCGTGGTGTTCGCCCTCGACGGCGGGGACGCGCTCTGCACGTCGCTGCGGATGACCGGCCGGTTCGCGTTCAAGGAGCTCGGCCAGGCCGCGCCCGAGCGCTTCACGCGGGCGACGTTCACGTTCGCCGACGGCACGGGCCTGGACTTCGTCGACATGCGCAAGCTCGGCCGGATGATCCTCGTCGACGCCGCCGAGATCGTCGCGGACGACGCCGGCGGCGAGCGCACGTTGAAGGCGCCGCTCCACCTCGCGATGGGCCGCGAGCCGCTCGGCCGATCGTTCACCGTCGCCTGGCTCCGCGCCTTCCTGCGCCGGCGGCGGCGCGCGGCGATCAAGCCGCTGCTGCTGGATCAGCGCGGCATCGCGGGGATCGGGAACATCTACGCCTCCGAGGCCCTCTGGCGATCGCGCATCCACCCGCTGCGGAGCGCGGGCTCGCTGAAGCCCGAGGAGATCGCCCGGCTGCGCGAGGCGATCACGTGGGTGCTGCGCAAGGCGATCCGGCTGCGCGGCTCGACGCTCCGGACGTACCGCGACAGCGGCGGCAAGCGGGGCGGGATGCAGCACGAGTTCGTCGCGTACGGCCGGGCGGGCGAGCCGTGCGATCGCTGCGGAGCGTCGCTCAGGCGCACGGTCATCGGCGGCCGGAGCACGTACCACTGCCCGCGGTGCCAGCGCGGGCCCCGCGCCCGGGCGGTCCGATGAGCGTCCTCTCGGTCCAGGCGGCCGGCCGGCGCTTCGCGGACCGCCTCCTGTTCAGCGACGTGAGCTTCAACCTCGCGCACGGTGATCGCGCCGGCCTCATCGGCCCGAATGGCACCGGCAAGTCGACGCTGCTCCGGATCGTGGCCGGTCTGGACTCGCCCGACAGCGGCTCGATCGCCCTCGCCCGGGGCACGCGGATCGGATTCCTGCAGCAGGAGCTGCTCGTCGACACCGACGGCACGGTCGAGGCGCACGCGCGCGGGGCGGCCGAGCACCTGGGGGAGCTCGAGCGGCAGCTCCGGACGATGGAGCACGAGCTGGCGAGCGGCGACGCCGAGCTGCTCGAGCGGTACGCCGACGCCCAGCATCACTTCGAGCACGCCGGCGGGTATGCCTTCGAGGAGACCCTCGGCCGCGTGCTCTCCGGCCTCGGGCTGGACGCGATGCGCGATCGCGAGGTCCGCACGCTCTCCGGCGGCGAACGCACCCGTCTCGGCCTCGCGCGGCTGCTGCTCGACGACCCGGACCTGCTGCTCCTCGACGAGCCGACGAACCACCTGGATATCGCCGCGCTCGAGTGGCTCGAAAAGTTTCTTGTGGAACAGGATTTCACCCTGCTCACGAGCTCGCATGATCGGTGGTTTCTCGACAGGGTCACCTCGCGCACGCTGTCGTTCGAGCCGGCCGGGCAGGGCTCGAAGGTCGTCGAGTACCGCGGCGGCTACTCGCACTACGCGCGGCAGCGCGCCGACCGCGATGCCGCGCTCCTGAAGGCGTCGTCAAAACAGCAGGAGCAGATCGCGAAGACCGAGGAGTACATCGACCGGTTCCGCGCGGGCCAGCGCTCGAAGCAGTCCCGCGGCCGCGCGAAGCAGCTCGCCCGGCTCGAGCGGATCGACGCGCCGCTGCAGACGGCCCAGCACGACTGGACGCTCGATGCCGCGCACCTCGCCGGCGCGACCGTCCTCGAGACGACACCGCTGGCCGTGGGGTACGGCGAGCGAGTCGTCGTCCGCACGCCGCCGCTGCGCGTTGAGCGTGGCGCCCGGATCGGCGTCGTGGGCGCGAATGGCGCGGGCAAGACCACGCTCATCCGCACG
>JAXDLF010000237.1:0-4147 GCA_034666765.1 Chloroflexota bacterium | reverse complement strand
TGGCGCGGCTCCGAGATCGTCGCGTACATCGCGGGACTGCGCGGCGACATGGAGGACGCCGAGGTCGAGGCGATCGCGAGGCGCATGGACCGCGACCACGGCCGCAGGTACCGCGAGTACTCGCACGGGAACAAGCAGAAGCTCGCGCTGCTTCTCGCGTTCGCGCCGCGGCCGGCGCTGCTCATCCTCGACGAGCCCACCAGCGGGCTCGATCCACTGCATCAGCAGGAGTTCTACGGCCTGGTCCACGACGCGCGGACGCGTGGCGCGACGATCTTCGTCTCGTCGCATGTCCTGTCCGAGGTCGAGCACATCTGCGACCGCGTCGGCATCGTGCGCGAGGGGCAGCTCGCGACCGTCGGTACGCTCGATCAGCTGACCGGGATTCGCGCGCATCGCGTGCGGATCGAGTTCGCCGACGCCCCGCCGGTGGAGCGCCTCCAGGCGCTCGCGGGATTCGAGGGCCTCTCGATCGAGGGGCGGCACGTGACCGGGCTCTATCGCGGCAGCTTCGACGAGCTGCTCGCGGCCATCGCCGGCAGCCGGGTCGCGACCCTCGAGAGCCGCGAGCCGACGCTCGAAGAGGTGTTCCTCAGCTACTACTCGGGCGCGGAGCGGTGACCCTCTTCCGGCTCGCGTTCCGTTCGCACCGGACGGGCACGATCGCGACCGCGGCGGTCGGCGGCATCGCCGGGATCCTCAACGCCGTCGCGTACGTCCAGGTCGCCGGGCCGACGCCCGCGGAGCGTGTCGCGTTCGCGCGCTCGATGGAGGTCGTCGGCCGGCAGCTCTCGTATCTGCTCCCGCAGCCGGTGCAGCTCGACACCCTCGGCGGCTATCTCACCTGGCGGGCCTTCAGCGTGGTCGCGATCGTCTACGCGGTCTGGGCGATGCTGGCGGCCACCGGGGCCGGCCGCGGCGACGAGGAGAAGGGTCTCACCGAGACGTGGCTGGCGGCCGGCGTGTCGCGCGCGCGCTGGCTCGGGACACGCACGGCCGCCTTCGTCGTCGCGGCCGCCATCTCACTCGCCGTCACGCTCGCGGCGACGGCACTCGGCGGCGCGATCGCGAACGATCCGCTGCCGCTGCCCGCGGTCTCGGCGGAGATGCTGCCGCTCTTCGCCCTGACCCTGTGGGGCTTCGGGGCCGGCCTGCTCGTCGCGCAGCTCGTGACGACGCGCCGCGTCGCATCGGTGACCGGCGGCGTCGTCATCGTCGCGCTCTTCACCCTGAACTCGTCCCTGCGCGCGGGTGCCGACCCGGGTGCGCTGAAGTGGCTCTCTCCTTTCTATCTGTTCGACCGCAGCGGCCCGCTCCTGGCCGGCGGCGCGGTCGACGGGCCGGCGGTCGCCGCGAGCCTCGCCGTGGCGGCCGCGCTCGTCGCCCTGTCGATCCGGGCGTTCGCCCGGCGCGACATCGGCGGGGCGCTCCTTCGGGGCCGGGCCGCGTCCGGCCGTCCGCGGTTTCGGCCGGCGGCCGACCCCCTCCTCCGGATGCCGGTGCTCGCCGCGGTCGACCAGCAGCGCGGCTGGATCCTCGGGTGGGCGATCGGAATGGCGACCCTCGCCTACTTCCTGTCGTCCTTCGCCCGCACGATCGTCGACGGATTCAAGGACATCCCGGCGATGCGGATCTATCTCCAGCGCGCCGGGATCGACGGCTACGCGGATGTCGTCGGCGTGATCTGGTTCTCGACGGCGCTCCTGCTCGTGGCCATCTTCGTCGTGGTCCAGGTCAGCTCGTGGGCCGCCGACGACGCGGAGGGCCGCCTCGAGCTGGTGCTCGCGGCCGGCGCGTCGCGCACGCGCGTCGTGCTCGAGCGCATCGCGGCGCTGCTCGTGGCCACCGGCGCCGTCGCGGCGGTGAGCAGCGCGGGCGTGTACGTCGCGAGCCGGGTCTTCGACATTCCCGTGCCCGGAGACCGCCTCATCGTCGCCACGGCGCTCGTGCTGCCCGTCGCGTTCGCGCTCGGTTCCATCGGTCACGCGATCGTGGGGTGGCGTCCGCGCCTGGCGGTCCTCTTCGTGGCCGCGATCGCGGTCGTTTCGTACTTCACGCTGGAGTTCGCGCCATTGTTCGACTGGCCGGAGTGGGTCGGTCGCACCTCGTTGTTCGTCCTGTACGGGATGCCGATGACCGCCGTCGACTGGAGCGGCGCCGTCACGCTCGTCGCGATCGGGACCGGCGGGACCGCCCTGGCGCTGGTCTCGATGGCGCGGCGCGACGTCGGGCGCTAGCGAACGGTCACGAGCCAGTACACGCCGATGTCCTCCATCCACTGCGCGCCCTCGACGAGCGGCCGGATGTGGAGGCGGTACGTGCCGGGGGTGCTCGGCGCCTGGATCGTGAACTGGAACCAGGCGACCTGGTTCGGTCCGACGTAAGCCGCGGGCTGGATGGCCACCCGGTTGTAGCGCGGCCACCCTGTGTTCGGTGAGCCCTGCTGGCCGTCACCGCCGAGCGGGCTGGCCTGATCCTGCCCCGGCGATGGCGACCACGTGCCGAGGTACGCGACCTCGCCGAGGCGGCCGCTGACCCAGCCCTTCGAGCCCGAGTTGTAGTACGCGACCGTCGCGGTCGACCGCTCGCCGGCGCAGAGCGTCGGGTAGCCGGACTGCCCGTACCACGCCGCGTGGAAGCCCGGCAGTCCGGAGGGGATCGATGCCGGGGGCGGAATCCCCGGACCCTCGCTCGACGTGCAGGCCGTGGGCGCGGACGGCGCGGGCGCGACGCTCGCGACCTGGCCGGCGGTCACCGCGACGCTCCCACTCGAGGCCATCGCGCGCGGCGTGTCGATCGCGGCGCGATACGTCCCGGGCACGAGGTCGACGAAGCCGAACCAGCCCGCGCCGTCCGTGACCGTCCGCCCGACGATGCCCCCGGCGGCGTCGGAAAGGGTGACCGTCGCGTGATCGATCGATCCGCCGAACATGTCGGACGCGATCCCCCGGAGCTGGCCGAGCGTGGGCTGGTCCTTCCACGGCATCGGGGGAACGGCCGCGGGGCTCGCGAAGATCGCCGGCGTCACCGGGTCGTCGGTGCTCGGCTGGGTGAGCGCGGCGAACAGCTGCGCGCGCGCGGCCGCCGCCGGCCGCGTCCCGGCGTCGGTGGCCGCGTCCGGTGTCCGGTACGAGTAGCCGTTCCAGCCCGCCGACGGCGAGCCCGCGCTGCTGGCCGCGACCGCGGTGCGGGCCTGGCGGATCGTCGACGCGATGTCGTTCAGGTACATCGCGGAGCCGACCACGCTCTGGCGCCGCAGCTGCGAATCCTTGGCGAAATCGGACCACTGCAGGTACCAGCTTCGCTGCTGCGCGTCGGTGTCGCGCTTGTAGTCCATCGCGATGTTGAGATCGATGATCCCCTCGCGCAGCCAGCCGGCCCAGTCCTGGAGCACCTCGGCGTACGTGCGGGTCTTCTCCCAGCCGCCGACGACGCTCTGCGGGCCCGCGCCATAAGTGATCGTGTCGGCGCTGATCCGGATGCTCGGCCGGATGGCGTAGGTCTCGAGGTAGATCTTCCGCACGAGGTTGGTCACCTGATCCCGGCGCCACTGCGTCCACGCGGCGTCCGACGCCGCGGGCCGATCGGTCCGGCCCGTGGCCGCCTGGAACCGCGCGATCGCGGTCGGGTTGTAGCCCCACGACGGCAGGTTCGTCCCGAGGTTCCCGTCGGGATAGCGGATCCGGTCGAGGTTGATGCCGTCGACGTTGTAGCTCCGCGCGATGCTCGTCGCCGCGTCGAGCATGTAGGCGGCCGCGCCGGGGTTGCCCGGGTCGATGAAGTACTCGTTCACCAGCCGGTCCGCGCCGTCGGACCGATAGTCGATCCAGTTGTTGGCCCCGGTCGCGGTCGGTCCGTGCAGGTTGAACGCGTGCGCCGGATCCGTCGGGGCCGCGGGGCCTTGCCAGACCCCGGTCGTGATGATCCAGGCGTGGACCTGGATGCCCTGCGCGTGGGCGGCGTCGATCAGCGACTGCAGCGGATCGAACGGCGCGGGCGACACGCCGGCCACCGCCGTGCGCGGCAGGCTCGACCGGTTGCAGAAGCAGTCACCCCGGCGCACGACCTGGGCGACGATCGCGTTCATGTTCGCGGACTTCACGTCGGCCACCAGCCGGTCGATCTGGGCCTGGGTGTAGATGCCGTC
>JAXDLF010000236.1:0-6067 GCA_034666765.1 Chloroflexota bacterium | reverse complement strand
GGGATCGACAGTGACGTGTAGCGCACCTTCGCGCGGAAGTACTCGACGAGGAACGCCGCGATCGGTCCGTAGACCATCGTCACGTAGATCACCTGGATCCACACGAGCGCGATCAGGACGGGCACGTTCGGGTCGGCCTTCGTGATGAGACCGGTGGCCGGGTCGTACGTGACGTGCGCGAAGTCGTACATCGCGTGGTAGATCGGGAGGTACGTGACGGCCGCGATGAGGCAGCCGGACAGGATGATGACCTTGCGGCCGATCTTGTCCGACAGCCAGCCGAAGAACAGGAAGAACGGCGTGCCCAGGGCGACGGCCCAGAGCATGATCGTGTAGGACTGGGTGAACGTGAGCTTCAGGTACGTGGTCATGAAGAAGTTCGCCTGGAACTGACCCTGGTACCAGACCACGCCCTGACCGGCGGTCAGGCCGAGCAGCACGAGGGCGATGGTGCCGACCTTCCGGCCGCCGAAGCTGTCCTTCGCCCATGACGCGGTGTTCTTCGTGGTCTCGCCCCGGGCCTTGAGGCGCGCGAAGAGCGGGGTCTCCTGGAGCCGCATCCGGATGTAGATCGCGAGCGCGAGCAGGAGCGCCGAGATGAGGAACGGGTAGCGCCAGCCGGTGCTCGCGAAGTCGGCCGGGCTCATGTTCGTGCGGAAGATGAGGATGACGGCGAGCGCGAGGAAGAATCCGATCGTCGCGGTGGTCTGGATCCACGACGTGTAGAAGCCACGCTTGTCGTCCGGGGCGTGCTCGGCCACGTAGATGGCCGCGCCGCCGTACTCACCGCCGAGCGCCAGCCCCTGGGCCAGGCGGAGCAGGAGGAGGATCGTGGGCGCGAGGATGCCGATCGCCGCGTACGTCGGCAGGAGCCCGACGATGACGGTCGCCACACCCATGATGGAGATCGTCATCAGGAACGCGTACTTGCGTCCGATGACGTCGCCGATCCGGCCGAAGACGACCGCGCCGAAGGGCCGCACGAGGAAACCGGCCGCGTAGGTGGCGAATGCGGACAAGAGCGACGCGGTGGGGTTATCGCTCGGGAAGAAGATGGGTGCGAGGAACGGCGTGAGGGTCGCGTACAGGTAGAAGTCGTACCACTCGATGATGGTGCCCGCGGAGGAGGCGCCGATGACGAACGGCAGTCCGTACTGCGTCCGCCAGCCTCCGATCCGCGGGGGCGCTGCTGTAGCCAACGTTCCCTCCTTGAAGTCGCGCGACGCACGTCGTGCTTTCGTGACGCGATCACAGCGAGTCCCGTCCCAGCCCAGCTCTGGTCGACACCTCCCGGCGGCGCTCGCGCGCCCCGAATGGCGGTATTTAGGGCCTAGTTCGGCGAACCGTCAAGACCGGAAGATCACGCCTTCTCGCGAGGCGGAACTAGTCGTCCTTGCCGGTGGAGCCGCGGATCGTCTCGACGACCGACGCGTCGGCGAGCGTCGTCGTGTCCCCGAGCGGCTGGCCGTTGGCGATGTCCCGCAGGAGCCGCCGCATGATCTTTCCGGACCGGGTCTTGGGCAGCTCCGGCGTGAACATGATCGTCTTCGGCCGCGCGATCGAGCCGATCTTCGAGACGACGTGCTCGCGCAGCTCCTTGGACAGGGCTTCGCTCGAGTCGTGGCCGCCGCGCAGCGTCACGAACGCGAAGATCGCCTGGGTGGTGATCGGATCCTCGCGGCCGATCACGGCGGCCTCGGCGACCTTCGGGTGCGACACGAGGGCCGACTCGACCTCGGTCGTCGAGATCCGGTGGCCGGAGATCTTCATCACGTCGTCGACCCGCCCCATGAGCCAGAAGTAGCCGTCGGTGTCGCGCTTCGCGCCGTCGCCGGCGAAGTAGCGGCCGGGGTACCGGCTCCAGTACGTCTCGCGGTATCGGGCGTCGTCCTTGTAGATGCCCCGCAGCATCGCCGGCCACGGGCGCGTGATGACGAGGTAGCCGGCCTGGCCGAGGGGCACGCTCTTGCCGTCCTCGTCGACGACGTCGGCCTTCACGCCGGGGAACGGGAACGTCGCGCTTCCGGGCTTCGTCGTCGTGATCCCGGGCAGCGGCGAGATCATGATCATGCCGGTCTCGGTCATCCACCACGTGTCGACGATCGGGCAGCGACCGCCGCCGATGTTCTGCTGGTACCAGAGCCAGGCCTCGGGATTGATCGGCTCACCCACCGAGCCGAGCAGCCGCAGCGAGCGCAGGTCGTGCTTCTGCACATACTCGCTTCCCCACTTCATGAACGTGCGGATCGCGGTCGGTGCGCAGTACAGGATCGAGACCTTGTACTTCTCGATGATCGACCACCACCGGTCCTTGTCCGGGAAGTCCGGCGTGCCCTCGTACATCACCCCGGTCGTGCCGGTGGCCAGCGGGCCGAACACGATGTAGCTGTGTCCGGTGACCCAGCCGATGTCGGCCGCGCACCAGTACACGTCGTTGTCCTTGACGTCGAAAACGAGCTTCGTCGTGGTCGCCACGCCGGTCAGATAGCCCGCGCTCGTGTGGACGATGCCCTTGGGCCTCGCGGTCGTGCCCGAGGTGTAGAGCAGGTAGAGCATGTGCTCGGCGTCGAGCGCCTCGGCGGGGCAGTCGGCCTTCTGCTTCGGGACGATGTCGTGCCACCACACGTCTCGTCCGGCGGTCCAGCCGACCTCCTGCTTCGTCCGCTGGACGACGAGCACCTTCTGGACCGTCGCGGTCCGCGCGATCGCGTCGTCCGCGTTCTGCTTCAGCGGCACGACGTTGCCCTTGCGGTAGCCACCGTCCGCCGTGATGACGAGCGTCGCTTCGGAGTCGCCGATGCGGCCGCCGAGGGCCTCCGCGGAGAAGCCGCCGAAGACGACGGTGAACGGGGCGCCGATGCGCGCGCACGCGAGCATCGCGATCGGCAGCTCGGGGATCATCGGCATGTAGATGGCGACCCGGTCGCCCTTGCGCACGCCGAGCTCCTTCAGCGCGTTGGCGCAGCGCTGGGTCTCGTCGAGGAGATCCTGGTAGGTGAGAACCCGCGTGTCGCCCGGCTCTCCCTCCCAGTAGTAGGCGACCTTCGCGCCCTTGCCCGCCTGCACATGGCGGTCGAGGCAGTTCTCGCTGACGTTCAGCTGGCCGTCGGCGAACCACTTCGCGTACGGGGCATCCCAGTCGAGGACCCTCGTGAACGGCTTCCGCCAGGCGAGCGTGCGGGCATGCTCGGCCCAGAAGCCCTCGAAGTCCTTGTCCGCGCGCTCGTAGATGGAGGGGTCGGTGACGTTGGCCTGGCGCACGAACTCGGGCGGCGGCGGAAAGGTCCGCGTCTCGCTACCGAGCGTGTCGAGCGCGGAGCTCTGGGTGGCCTCGGTCGGCATGTCCGGTCCTCCTCGGGCGTCAGGAGGAAGATAGCGCTAGAGCGCCGAGGGCCGGCCTTCGCGGAATGCGGAAAGATGGGCGTTGTAGTGGTTGGGCACCGTGAGGAGCCAGCCGAAGCAGTTCATCGGACCGTAGAACGGATGCACGGCCGTCCGGGCCGTATCCGGCTCCGCCGGGAACTCGTCCCGCAGGCGGTCGGCCGCGGCGGCGGCCTTGTCGGCGAGGGCCCGCAGGCCGTCCCGGGACACGTCCGCGGCGTCCGGGCGCGGCTGGCCGGTCGCGCCGGCCTCCTCGCCGCGGGCCAGGCGAAGGGCGATGAGCGCGACGCCCCGGTCGACGATCAGGAGGTGCGCGGCGATCTGCCCGAGCCCCCAGTCGTCGGGCGTGCCGGCCTGGAGGTCGGCGTCGGTCGTCTCTTCCACCAAGTGGAGGAGGGAGCGACGTCCGTCGGCCGCAACGCCGGCCAGGAGCCGGATGGTCTCCCTGATCCAGGCGGGTCGGTCTGCGGGGTTATCCACCACTCTGACGGGCAATTCACGACATGATGCCCCCGGGCCATGCACAATGCAGCGGAAATACGCCCGAATGGGCTTATGTGGAGGAACGGTAGGAAGTGGCCTCGATGACGAAGTCGCAGACGATGGCGACGCTCTCGGAAAAGACGGGTCTGTCCAAGAAGCAGACCGGCGAGTTCATGGACGAGCTCTGCAGCCTCGCGTACAAGGAAGCGAAGAACGGCTTCACGATCCCGGGTCTCGGAAAGCTGGTGATCGTTGACCGCAAGGCACGTATCGGCCGCAATCCCGCGACCGGCGCGGAGATCAAGATCCCGGCGAAGCGCGTCCTCAAGTTCCGCATCGCCAAGCAGGCGAAGGACGCGACCATGGCGAAGCCGAAGGCCAAGTAGCAAGGACGCGATCCCCAGCACTTATCTGACGCGGGCGAGGTCTTTCATCGCATGAGCCGGCCGCACATCGCGGAGCTCGCGGTGAAGGACCTCGCTCTCGTTTCAGAGCTGCGCCTCGCGCTCGCGCCGGGGCTCACGGTACTCACGGGCGAGACCGGCGCCGGGAAGTCGATGCTCGTGGATGCCCTGCTCGCCGCGACCGGCGGCCGCGTCGCCGCCGGCATGGTCCGCGACGGCGCCGAGCGCGCGAAGGTCGAGGCGGTATTCGCGGGCGCCGGCGACGACGAGCTCATCCTCGCGCGAGAGATCCAGCCCGGACGCGCGCCCGCGCGCATGAACGGCGAGACGGTCCCGCTCGCCAAGCTCGCCGAGCGCGGCAGCGAGCTCGTCGCGATCCACGGGCAGGGCGAGCAGCTGCGGCTCGCGCGCTCTCCGGTGCAGCGCGATCTCCTCGACGCGTACGGCGGTCATGACCGGCTGCGCGACGCCGCCGCGTCGGCGTACCGCGCGCTGCGCGACGTCCAGTCCGAGCGCGAGTCGCTCGGCGGCGATCCGCGCGAGCGCGCGCGCCGTCTCGCGCTGCTGGAGCACGAGGTCGCGGAGATCGATGCGGCCCGCGTCGCCGAGGACGACGAGGCCACCCTCGCGAACGAGCTCACCGTGGCTCGATCCGCCGATCGTTTGCGCGCGAGCGCGGCCTCCGTCCACGAGCTGCTCGTCGGCGAGCGCGCGGCGGCCCGCGATCGGCTGGCGATGGCCGCGCGCGATCTCGCCGCCGCGGCGGAGCTCGATCCCCGCCTCTCGGCTCAGGCCGCGCGCCTCCTGGCGTCGGTCGACGAGGTCGCGGATCTCGGGGCGGACCTGCGGCGATACGCGGAATCCATCGACGCCGACCCGCGCGAGCTCGCGCGGCTCGAATCGCGGAACGACGAGCTCGCCGAGCTGAAGCGCAAATACGGCCCGTCGCTCGCCGACGTGGTCGCGTACGGCGAGCGCGCGCGGCGCGAGCTGGCGGACGTGTCGTCGCAGGAGGAGCGCCTCGCGCGCCTCGACGCGGAGGAACGGTCGGCCCGCGACGGCCTGAACGCGGCGAGCGCCGCGCTCCACGCCGCGCGCGAGAAGAGCGCGAAGAAGCTCGCGAAAAGCGTGCTGGCGGAGCTCGGGGCCCTCGGCCTCGAGCGGTGCCGGTTCACCGTGGCGCTTGAGGCCACCGAGCCCGATGCGAGCGGCGCGGATCGCGTCACGTACCGGATCGCCCCGAACCCCGGTGAGCCATTCGCGCCGCTGCAGGAGACCGCCTCGGGCGGAGAGCTTTCGCGCATCATGCTCGCGCTCGAGGTGGTGCTCGCGGCGGAGGATGAGACCCCGGTGCTCGTGTTCGACGAGGTCGACGCCGGCGTCGGCGGCCGGCTCGGTGAGATCGTGGGCCGCGCGCTGTGGTCGCTCGCGCGCCGCCATCAGGTGCTGTGCGTGAGCCACCTCGCGCAGGTCGCGGCGTACGCCGATGCCCATGTGAAGGTGCGCAAAGAGGTGCGTGACGGCCGGACCCACGTCGTCGCGGAGCGCCTGGACGCGCGCGGCAGCGTGGTGGAGCTCGCCGAGATGCTCGGCGCCGGTGGATCGTCGAAGTCGCTCGCCGCGGGCGCGCGCGAGCTGCACGCGGGCGCGGCGACGTGGAAGACGGCGGCGACGCGCTAGGCCGGTGCGGCCACGCTCAACCGGCGGCCAGGTCCTTGGCCAGCGGCGCGAAGGCGTCCACGTACTCGCCGCGGACGTTGAAGTAGCTGACGCCGAACGCGTCGCGAGTGCGAAGGAGC
>JAXDLF010000235.1:0-5595 GCA_034666765.1 Chloroflexota bacterium | reverse complement strand
CTCCACCGGCTGCGTTGGGCGGACCATCGAGAATGTCGCGCATCTGCGCTCGGAAGGTGGCATGCGCCTGGTGAACGATGCTGACCCGAGCGTCGTGTATCTCGCGACCGCGCCCGGTCAATCGGTCCGCATCAGCGCATCCGGGTCATCGCTCGTCGCGGTCGACGAGTGGTCGGGGCGGGTCGTCTTCGCCGGCGACACGGCGGCGCTGCGCGTCGTGCCGATCCAATGGTGGGATCCCATCGGCATCGCCGAGAAGGGCCTCTGGTATCGCGGCAGCTTGGCGGTCGCGCTCCGCGGCCCGTCGCAGCTCCGCGTCGTGAACGACGTCTCGTCCGACGACTACATGATGGGCGCGCTCCCCGGTGAGATGCCGAGCCAGTGGCAGATGGAGGCGCTGCGGGCCCAGGCGATCACCGCGCGGACCTACGCGTCGTGGCGCCAGGCCACGGCGGGCGACCGCGCGTGGGACGTGCGCGACGACACGGCCGACCAGTGCTACGGCGGGCACTCCTTCGAGAGCGCCCGAACGACGGCGGCGGTGGCGTCCACGGCCGGCCTCATCCTCACGTACGGCGGGGCACCGATCCGCGCGCTGTACTCGTCGGCCAACGGCGGGATCACCGAGAACGTCGGTTGCGTGCTCGACGCCGAACCAGCCGGAGCGACGTGGGGGTGCCAGGAGGGGTGGCCGTACCTCGCGGTCGTCGACGACCCGGCCGAGGCCCTCGCCTACGACGCCCGCGGCGCCATGCCGCACGGCCTGTGGTCCAGATCCTTCAGCGGCGACGAGATCCGCGCGCAGATCATCGAGGACGACGGCGTCGACATCGGCTACTACGTCTGGATGGAGTTCAACGAGAGTCCCGGCGGCCGGCCCATCTCGGTGCGGGTGTACGGGACGCTCGGGTCGGTCGACCTCAAGGGCGACCGGTTCCTGCGCACGACCCTCGGCCTGAAGAGCACCCTCGTCCGCACGATCCCGTTCTAGCGGGCGTTCCCCTAGCGTCCGCGGAAGTGAAGCGCATCGCGATCGGCGGCATGGCGATCGAATCGAGCACCTTCAGCCCGCATCGCAGCGGGGCCGACGACTTCACCGTGGTGCGCGGCGCGGAGCTCCTGGCACGCTACGACGCGTTGCCCGGGCACATCGACTGGAGGCCCCTCGTGCACGCGCGGGCGCTGCCCGGCGGTGCGGTCGAGCGCGAGTTCTACGAGACCATCAAGGCGGAGCTCGTCGACGGGCTGCGCGCGGCCCTCCCCGTGGACGGCGTGCTCCTCGACATCCACGGCGCGATGACCGTGCGCGGGATGACGGATGCGGAAGCCGATCTCGCCGAGGCCATCCGGGATGTCGTCGGCCCCGGCTGCCTCATCTCGGCGTCGATGGATCCGCACGGGAACATGTCGGAGCGCCTGATGTCGGCACTCGACCTCGCGACGTCGCACCGGATGTCGCCGCACGAGGACGCTCCGCGCACGAAGCAGCGGGCGATCGCGAGCCTCGTTCGCTGTCTCGATGGCGGCATCCGGCCGCTCCGGGCGTGGGTCCGCGTGCCGGTGCTGCTGCCGGGGGAGCGCGCGAGCACCCGCGACGAGCCGGCGAAGGGCATCTACGGCCGGCTGCCGTCGATCGAAGGACGCCCGGGGATCATCGACGCCGCCGTGTGGATCGGCTACGCGTGGGCCGACGAGCCGCGCTGCGGCGCCGCGGTCGTCGTGACGGGCACCGACCCGGACACGATCACTCGTGAGGCGGCTGCGCTGGCCCAGGCGTACTGGGACGCCCGCGCGGCCTTCGATTTCAGCACCGCGTCGGGCGACGCCGACTGGTCCATCGCGACCGGGCTTGCGTCCGCCGAGCGGCCGTTCTTCATCAGCGACTCCGGAGACAACCCGACCGCGGGCGGTGCCGGCGACGTCGCCTACATGCTCGAGCGGCTCCTCGCGGAGCCCGCGCTCGCCGCGGGCCGGGCAACGGCGATCTGGGCGAGCGTGGTCGATCCGGCCGCCGTCGCCCGGTGCGCCGCCGCGGGCGAGGGCGGCGAGGTCGAGCTCCGGGTTGGCGGCACGTTCGGATCGCCCGGCGGTGTGCCGCTGCGCGGACGGGTCACCCGGCTGCGGGCCGGCGATCCGGTCGGCGGCGACATCGCCGTCGTCGCGTCGGGCGGCGTCCGGGCCATCCTGACGAGCCGGCGCAAGCCGTACCACTACGTCCGCGACTTCACCGAGCTCGGACTGGACCCCGCGGCCCACGATCTCACCGTCGTGAAGGTCGGCTACCTGGTACCGGACCTCTTCGAGGCGGCCAGGGGCTGGGTCCTGGCCCTCACGCCCGGTGGCGTGGACCAGCACATCGCGCGGCTCGGCCATCGGGCGCTCGATCGTCCGATGTATCCGCTCGACCCCGACATGCCGGCCCCCGACCTGCGGCCCCGCCTCCTCCCGGTACGGGGTCCGGACGGATAGCGGGAGGGCGGTCTAGAGCGCCACTCGGTGCGGCTCGTGGGCCGGACGCTCGTTGCGCGTCGCGTAGTCGTAGCCGTGGCGGCGCCGGACGACATCGGCCGCGTCGTCGTACCGATCCGCCGCGCGCACGGTGATGAGCGTGCGGCCCATGCGGAACTCCTGTTCGTAGTAGCTCGCCTCTTCGGCCGGAATACCGAGGCCGACGAGCGCGCCGGCGATACCGCCGGCGACCGCGCCGGTGACGGCGCCCGCCGCCGCGCTCGCGAGCACGCCGCCGAGGAGGCCGCCGGACACGACCGGCCCGATGCCTGGCAGGAGGAGCGCGCTCCAGGCGCCGATGATGCCGCCGAGAACGAGGCCGGCGGTCGCGCCCTGCGCGGCGAGGGGGCCGGACTTGGTCCCCTGGGTGGGGGCGGCGCCGCTTTCGTCACGCCACGCGAAGCCGATGTCCTTGTCCGCGAAGCCACGCTCGCGCAGCTCGCGCGCCGCGAGCTCGGCGTCGCCGCGATCCTCGAAGACGCCGACGTAGTACACGCGTGTCGCGATGACCTCCGGGTGTTGATCGCGCTGGCCGGTGCGGGGCTCGTTCATGGTTCGCTCCCCTCGGACGGCGCCGCTGCCGTCAGTCCGCCGCGACCACGGCTTCGCCGGCGAGCGGCGCGATCACGGCGGCGAGCGCGATCGCTTCGATGCGCCTCCAGTGGTGCCCGCTCGGCTCGCCGGCCGGACAGAACGCCCACTCGCGCAGATGCACGCAGAGACCGAACTCGAGCGCGATCCGTCGGGGCCCGTGGTCGTCGGCGACGCAGATGAAGTGGACCTCTGACCGCGGGGACCGTGACGCGGGCATGACCAATCCCCCTTCGCGCTTCACGGGTACGCGCCCGCCGCAGCGAGTTCCATGCCCCGGAGCACCGAATGAGCGCCGATGTGTCGGAACATCCAGTGCCGCACGACGACGGACGCGCGAAGGGCCCGCCGGCGTGGCGGGCCCTTCGCGAGCCGGGTGTTCGGTCGGTTACCGACGAGCTTCGGTGCGCTGGACGTCGCGGACGGGACGCTCGTTGCGCGTCTCGTAGTCGTAGCCGTTGCGGCGACGGACGATGTCGCTCGCGTCGGCGTACCGATCGCCGGCGCGGACGGTCATGAGGGTGCGGCCGTCGCGGACCTGCTGGTCGTAGTAGTTCGCCTCCGCCTCGGGGATCCCGAGGCCGACGAGCGCGCCGGCCACGCCACCGGCGACGGCGCCGGTGACGGCCCCGGTCACGCCACCCGCGAGGGCCGACGCGAGCAGGCCGCCGGACACCACCGGGCCGATGCCCGGGATGAGCAGCGCCGCCCCGGCGCCGATGAGTCCGCCGAGGACGACGCCGGTCCCGGCGCCGGAGGCGGCCAGCGTGCCGGCCTTGTTGCCCTCGGCGTGCGTCTTGCCGGCGTCGTCACGCCAGGCGTAGCCGATCTGGTCGGTCTTGAATCCCTTCTCCTGAAGGTCCCGCACCGCGAGCTCGGCGTCGGTCCGATCGTCGAACACGCCGACGTAGTGGGTCCGGGTAGTCGTGCGCTCCTGTGGCTGCTTCATGAGTGGTCAATCCTCCAAGGTGCTGCTGGGCGCATGTGCGCCGGACCATTTTTCGAGCAGAACCCCGGCCACCGCCGGGCTCACCTGAAGCGGCGGCGAGGCGATGGGCCGACGATCCGGTAACGCGGGCGAGCGGGTCCCCGCTCGATCAGGCGACGCGCACGCCGGACGGCGTCAGCGCGCGCGCACGACTCCGACGCGCGGGCAGAGGTCTCGGAGGACGCACTGCGAGCAGATCGGGCGGAGCGCGACGCAGACGTGGCGGCCATGGCGGATGAGGTTCAGGTGGACCTCGTACATCTCGTCGGGCGCGAGGGCCGCCTGCAGCAGCTCCTGCGTCCGGATCGCGCTGGCCCCGGGCGGCACCAGGCCGAGACGGATCGCGACACGATGGACATGGGTGTCGACCGGAAAGTACGCGCCGTCCAGCGAGAAGAGGAGCACGCACGCGGCCGTCTTCGGGCCCACTCCCGGCAGCTCGACGAGCAGATCGAACAACCGGTCGTGACGGATCCGGCGCAGCGCCCGATCGTCCAGCCCGATCCCCCGCTCGCGCAGCGCCCGAAGGACCGCGCGGATGCGCGGCGCCTTCGTCGGGGCGAGGCCGCCGCTCCGGATCGCGCGCTCGATGACCGGCAGCGGCGCGTCGGCCACGTCGTCCCACGTCGGCAGCGTGGCCCGGAGGTCGGCGTAGGCGCGATCGCGATTCGTGTCGTTCGTGTTCTGCGAAAGGATCGTGAGCACGAGCTCGTCGAGCGGCGGGAGCCGCCGCGGCGCCGGCGGCTCGCCGTAGGCCCGGCGGAGTCGCCGGGCGATCTGGCGGAGTCGCGCCCGAAGGGTGGCCGGCACACCACGAGTGTGTCGCGGAATGCCCGGGAGCGCGTGGCACGTTCACCTAGAGTGAACGCATGGCGACCGACCCTTTCGAGAGCGACGCGCTCTCCTTCCTCGACGCCCTGTACCGCACGGCCCTCCGGATGACCCGCTCGGAAGCCGACGCCGAGGACCTCGTGCAAGAGACCTACATCCGGGCGTTCCGCTTCCGGGACCAGTTCACGCCCGGGACCAACCTCAAGGCCTGGCTGTTCCGGATCCTGACGAACACCTTCATCAACCAGTACCGCCGGAAGGCCGCGCGCCCCGAGACGACCGAGCTGGACGACGTCGAGGAGTCGATCCTCTACCGCCGCATGCGAAACGTGAGCCCGGGATCCTCGTCGCCCGACCCGGAGGCCGAGCTCATCGACAAGACGATCTCGAGCGAGGTGAAGGACGCGCTCGAGGCGCTGCCCGAAAAGTTCCGGACCACGGTCCTCCTGGATGTCGAGGGCTTCTCCTATAAGGAGATCGCCGAGATGCTGGACATCCCGATCGGGACGGTCATGAGCCGGCTGCACCGCGGCCGGAAGTTCCTGCAGAAGCGGCTGTACGACGTCGCCCGGGACCGCGGAATCGTCGCGGCGCGCGCGATGCCACGGCCGGCGGACTGAGGGAGGAGCCGATGGACTGCGCCGACTGCCTGGAGCGGCTCTACGCCTACCTCGACC